>DAOOVZ010000240.1:0-3658 GCA_035370665.1 Candidatus Hydrogenedens sp. | reverse complement strand
GGATATAGTGAAGATAGCATGACACCTGCTGAATTTGATATTACCCCTTTTTTGAAAGATAAACAAAATCTTCTTGCTGTTCAGGTTTATCGCTATTGTGATGGAAGTTATTTAGAAGACCAGGACAAATGGAGGGTAAGCGGCATTTATCGGGATGTGTTTCTGTATGCCCTATCGGATGTGCATGTTGAGGATTACTTTATTCAGAGCAAGTTATCGGAGAACTACCGTAAAGCAGTTGTTATGTGCGATGTTAAAGCCACAGCACCAAAACAGAAGGTTGATGATATAACATGCTCGATTAGGTTAAAGGACACTGCAGGTAAGGAACTTTTTGCAAATAAATTAGAAAAGGTAAAGGTTGAGGATTGTGAAGATACAAGTAGTATTTATTTTAGTTGGCAGGTAGAGATTCAAAACCCAGATTTATGGTCAGCGGAAACACCTTATTTATATCAAGCGTATATAACCCTGTCAGAATGCGGGAAAACTGTTGATGTCTATCCGCAAAGATTTGGGATTCGTGAGGTAAAATTACAAGATGGGGTTCTTCTTATTAATGGCAAAGATGTCAAACTTAAAGGTGTAAATCGCCACGAGATATGTGCCGAATCTCTTCATGTCTTGAGCTGTGAACAGATGATTGAAGATTTGAAAATATTGAAAAGGAACAATATAAACACGGTTCGGACATCTCATTATCCTGACCAGCCTATATGGTATGATTTATGTGACGAATGGGGGATTTATATCATTGATGAAGCAAATATCGAATCGCATGGGATAGGGTATGAATTGGAGCGGACATTAGGTAATAAACCAGAATGGGAAAAGGCCCATCTTGCGAGAGTGGAATCTATGGTTCGGCGAGACAAAAACCATCCCTGTATCATCTTCTGGTCATTAGGGAATGAAGCAGGAAGTGGTTGTAATTTTGAAAAATGTGTAAAGAAAGTTAGGGAATTAGATACATCACGCCCAATTCATTATGAAAGAATGAATGAGATTGCGGATGTCCATAGTGAAATGTATACCCCACTCTGGGATATGCTTAAATTCGTAGCACATTATCCTAATACGCCTTTCTTCTTGTGTGAATATGGACATTCGATGGGTAATAGCACAGGTAATTTGCAGGATTATTGGGATGTAATTGAAGCACACAAAACACTTATCGGCGGTTGTATCTGGGATTTCTCAGACCAGGGGATTAAGAAACCTTTACCTGAGGATATTGCACAGAAAACAGGTAGACAATTTTTCTGGGCGTATGGGGGTGATTTTGGTGATAAACCGAATGATGGAAATTTCTGTTGCAATGGGGTAACTCAACCTGACCGAAAACCCAATCCCGGTTTGTATGAAGTTAAAAAAGTTTATCAATATATAAAAGTCAAGCCTGTTGATTTGCATAAAGGCAAGGTAAAGGTCATCAATCAGTATGCCTTCCTCAATCTGGATAAGTTCGATTGGTATTGGTCAATTGAAGAAGATGGAGTGCCTATTCAGGAAGGTAGATTGTCATCACTTTCTGTTCCTCCACAATCGGATTGTGAGGTTATGATACCTCTACAAAAGGTGGATGTAGTTCCAAAATCGGAGTATCGTTTGACTATGGATTTTCGTTTGAAAGAATCCACACCATGGGCAGAAGCAGGATATATCGTTGCATGGGAACAATTGGACTTGCCATGGACAATGAATAATCTTAAAAATAGAAATGACAACAGAAAAGAACAGAATGTAAAAATCCCTATTCAAGTGATTAAAAATGAGGATACATTAACGCTTAAAAATGAGAATTTTGAGTTGACATTTGATTGGACAAACGGCCTATTAAATTCTTATTCAGTGTTTGGGAAGCCTTTGATTACTGCCCAATTAGTGCCCAATTTCTGGAGACCTCCTACCGATAATGACCGTGGCAATAATATGCCATGGAGGCTTGAAGCATGGAGAAAAGCCACTTATGAGCGTTCGCTAAAATTAAGGAATGTTAACAAACACGATGATTACAAGATTGAAGTTAAATTCTGTCATGAATTGCTAGCGACAAAATCAGAAGTGGCAACTCAATACACTGTTGATGATAAAGGGAGAATTCTCGTGAATTACGAGTTCACTCCGAATGGTTCAGAATTGCCAGAGATTCCACGAATTGGTCTGCAAGCAAATATTTCCAGAGGACTTTCTACTGTTATATGGTATGGCCGCGGACCACATGAAAATTACTGCGACAGGAAAACAGGAGCCGCTATCCGAGAATATACCTTGCCCTTAAAAGATGTATTCCACCATTATGTCCGTCCACAGGAGAATGGGAACAGGATGGATGTTCGATGGCTGTCATTGCTTGATGAGAAAGACAATGGAATTATGATAGTGGGTTCACAACCAATTGCGTTTAGTGTCTGGCACTGTTCCATGGAAGACATTGAAAATAGCATGCACGATTATGAACTTCCAGAGAGAGAATATTGGACACTGAATATTGATTATATGCAAATGGGAGTAGGTGGTGATGATAGTTGGGGAGCATTACCACATGAAGAGTATTTAATTAAACCCAAAAGATACCAATATCAATTCACAATCGTTCCTATAAAATCCGGGACTAAATCCAATTTCCGAGAGATATATTTGGAATATAAATGATATGATTTTCTAATTGATTGCCCTTCTACTTTGAATAGACTTTTCGCTCGAAAGCGTTGGGGATATTCATCTCCTCGCGATATTTAGATATGGTTCTTCTGGCAATTTTTATTCCCTCTTGTTTTTGGATTAGTTCAGCAATTTGTTGGTCACTAAGAGGCTTTGATTTGTCTTCCTCATCAAGAATATTTTTAATAATTTCCTTTACTGTCCGAGAAGATAATTCTTTCTCACCTTTTTCCGATTTTAACGCACCTGAAAAGAAATATCGAAACTCAAAAAGTCCCTGTGGAGTTTGCATATATTTTCCTGCAATACAACGAGAAATTGTTGATTCGTGAATTTGTAAGCGTTCTGCAATATCTTTATAAGTAAGAGGCCTTAAATGTTCAGTTCCTTTTCGTATAAACTCTTCTTGCATTAAAATAATTTCTTTTGCAACTTTAAATAATGTTGAGTTCCGCAAATCTACACATTTCTTTAGACGGATAGCCGACTCTTTAAATTTCCTTATCTGTGCTTTTTCTTCTTTGGGAAGATGTTTTGATTGGTTTTTTGGCACAGGTTCTACAATTATTATCTCCGGCAGGTGATTGTTTACCAATTCAATGGATAATTTATCCTCTTCTGTGATTCTAACAATAACATCTGGAACAATATATTCGGGCTCTGCTTCAAATAGGTATCCCGGATAAGGGTTTAAGGTTTTGAGAAGTTTAATTAGTTCTTCTACCTCATGAGGTTTGATACCCAGTCCCTTTGCAATTTTCGGAATCTGTCGTCGGACTAACTCTTCTGAATATTCTTCAATTAATTTTCGTAAAAGTATGTTATCTGGATATAACCTTTCAACCTGGATTAGTAAACATTCTTTCGAATCTCTTGCACCAATACCCGGCGGGTCAAAACTTTGTATCTTTTTTAATATTTGTTCAACTTTCTGAGGAGTTGTATTAAACACTTTTGCAATTTCATCAAGATTTCCCACAAAATAACCTCGGTG
>DAOOVZ010000239.1:0-3711 GCA_035370665.1 Candidatus Hydrogenedens sp. | reverse complement strand
CATATACAAATCAATCTATTTCTGACCATAATAAGCATCTTTGCCCCATTTCCTTTCAAAGTGTTTCCTTAAAAGTTGCTCTTCCAAAGGATATACTTCTCCCTGATTCAATACAAATGTGTGAAATGCCATTCGTGCCAATTCTTCTAATACAATAGCCGTATTTATTGCCTTCTCAACACTTTCATCCCAGACAAATGGACCATGTCCGGGCACCAACACCGCTTTACAATGTTTTATATCGTGTTTTTGGATACATTGGACGACCTTCTCACCAATGGATTTTTCGTAATCTTCTGTGTCTGGCACATCTGTTAATGGTATCTCACCGAAAAAATAGTCGGCATGTGTCGTTCCTAAACAGGGGATAGATTTTCTCGATTGAGCCCAGCAGGTAGCAAAATGAGAATGGGTATGAACAACAGAAAATGAGTCTGGAATGTTCTGGTATATAGCAAGGTGTATAGGCAAATCTACGGACGGTTTCAAATCACCTTCTGCGATTTCTTCATTCATGGTTACTACTACCATATCCCTCGCTTTGAGTTTGTAGTATGGCACACCGCTGGGTTTTATCACCACCAGATTTTGTTCTCTATCTATGCCACTCACATTACCCCATGTCTGGATTACGAGTTTTTCCTGAACAAGTTGTAGGTTAGCCTCGCATACTTCCTTTTTCAATCTTTCTAACATGGGATAGACCTCCTTTAACTATTTTCTTCTGTTGGGATAACCTCTCTTGCATCCTCTACATTTTCCATAATAGAAGTTAGCATTTTCTCTATCTGCTCTGCACTTTTCATATTCATTATCTCTGCTCTAATTTTTCCAATATAAGGATAGCCGTGTAGATACCCATTATAAAACTTTCTAAATGTTGGGACACCTCGACCTTCACCGTAATATTCGATATGCTGTCGGAAATGTTTTATACACCATTGAAGTTTTTCCCTTATGCTTGGCTCGGGGATATATTCCCCTGTTCTTAAATATACCTTACATCTTTCAAATAAATACGGATTGCCAATGGCTGCTCTGCCTATCATAATTCCATCAGCACCTAATTCAAAGCATTGCTTCACATCTTCGGGCGTTTTTATATCTCCGTTTGCTATGATAGGGATAGAAGACTTCTCCTTGATTTTTGGTATCCATGTCCAATCGGCTTCTTCTTTCAATCCCTGTTCACGCGTTCTTAAATGGATTGTTATAAATTCTATACCGATATTCTCTGCAATTTTGATTACATCAAAGATAGTAATATGATTTTTATCCCAGCCTAAACGCGTTTTGACAGAAACGGGGAGTTTCGTATTGGATTTGACTCCTGATAAAACCTGCTCCAACTTATTTAAATCTTTCAACAAACCTGCACCATCTCCCCTATTTACTATTTTTCTTACCCAACAGCCTGCATTAATATCTATGAAATCTGGGTCGAAACTTTCTGCTGTTTTACTTGCATTTGTCATTGATAGTTCTGAACTGCCATACAACTGAACACCGATGGGTCTCTCCATATCGCTAAACTGCATTTTTTGTAGAGACCTTTGAACATTGCGAATGATTGACTCGGCACTTACAAATTCAGACACCAGCACATCTACACCCCATTCTTTACAAATTTTGCGGAACGGTGCGTCTGACACATCGTCCATTGGGGCTAAAAACAAGGGTTTGTCTATTTCATATTTACCGATTTTCACTTTGCAATGTGTCCATTCTATTTTTGTTCACTTTTTTGTGAGAGTCTCATTGCACAAAATTTAGGTCCACACATAGTGCAATAATTTTGATTTATCTTTCCGTTATCCTGCAGACATGGATTGCTATCGAGGAACATCTGCAGCGCCTTTTCAGGGTCAAGTGCAAGTGCGAATTGGTCCTCCCATGAGAATTTAACACGAGCAAGAGCCATAAGGCAATCACGGAGAAAGGCAGAAGGCAGACCCTGTGCTATGTCTGAGGCATGTGCAGAAATTTTATAAGTAATAACCCCTTCTCGGACATCTTCTCTGTCAGGTAAGCCAATATGCTCCTTAGGCGTGACATAACAGAGCATAGCCGTTCCCGCAGAACCAATGATAGAAGCACCAATAGCGGAACTGATATGGTCATAGCCCGTAGCAATATCCGTAACCACAGGTCCCAATGTATAAAATGGTGCAGAGGCACATAACTCTTTTTGCAGTTCTATATTCTCAATAATTTTATTTATCGGAACATGACCGGGACCTTCGTGCATTACTTGAACATCAAATCGTTCGGCTCTTTTTGCAAGTTCACTCTGGACTTTTAACTCTGCAAATTGTGCCTCATCATTCGCATCATAGATACAGCCCGGTCTCAAACCGTCCCCTATAGACACAGCCACATCATAAGTGCTTAATATCTCACATATCTCGTCCCAGTGCGTATAGGTAAAATTCTGTTCATGGTGCAATTTCATCCATTGGGCTATAATTGCACCACCACGACTTACAATCCCTGCAAGCCTCTTTTCTAATAAAGGCAAATGCTCTTCTAATATTCCTGCATGAATGGTAAAATAATCTACCCCCTGTTCTGCCTGCTGTATCAACACTTCACGATACAATTCCCAGGTAATATTTTCAATTTCTCCCTCTGCCTTTTCTAAAACCTCGTAGATAGGAACAGTGCCAATTGGAACAGGCGAGTTCCGTATAATCGCTTCTCTTATAGTCTGAATATCCTCGCCTGTGCTTAAATCCATAACGGTATCTGCACCACATACAATAGCCCAGACCATTTTTTCTACCTCTTCTGATATACCACTTCGTATAGAAGAGTTCCCTATATTTGCATTAATTTTGGTTCGCAATCCCTGTCCTATGCCCATCGGCTCTAATTCTGCATGATTTATATTTGCAGGAATAATAATTTTTCCATCTGCCACCTGCTTACAAATCCACTCTGGACTGACAATCCCATTTCTAATTATTTCCTCTGCCCTGTCCTTCCATAGCCATTCAACCCACGCTTTATTCTGCTGTAGTTCGATACTTTCCCTGAGTGCTACATATTCCATTTCAGGTGTAATGATGCCTTTGCGTGCATAATGCCGTTGTGTAACTCGTTGCCCATCCTTTGCACTTCTTGTTATCTTCCTATCCTTTTGACAACTGCAAACATTATCCCTTGAATCAAGCCAATCTTTGCGAATCTTCTGAATCCCTTGCTGAATATTTTCAACTCTACCACTATTTGCATAAGGTCCAGAAGTATCGTAAATATAAAAATCAGGAGTCCAATCTGGATATTTCGCTTTTATCACCTCCGGTATGACATTTTCACTTATACAAATGACCTTCACTGGAATCGAAAAATTATATGACTTGCCCCCACAACTTATATATTCTTTTCTAATCTTTGACTTTAAAATATCACTTTTGATTAATTCATCCATTTCTTTCACCTAAACAGTCAAAACAATCACTTATCTTATTATAAACGACCAGGATAAAATTAGGGTATGTATATTTTTAGATATGGACAATGACCTCAATTTTTCCATTGCCTGTCTGGATATTGTATTCATTCACATGCAACATGGCAACCACATCTTTTACCAAAAGATTGCACATCTCATTCATTGAGGTTGGGCACTTTATTTCTATCTTTGACACAGGTGCGGCTACGCTGATGTTTGCATCTGTCTTTGCTTTTCTTATGGGACTAATAAGTTCG
>DAOOVZ010000238.1:0-3742 GCA_035370665.1 Candidatus Hydrogenedens sp. | reverse complement strand
TATTCTGGAACGCAAGCATGTAAAGCCCTGCGTGAAGAAGGGTATGAGGTAGTTTTAGTTAATAGTAATCCTGCCACGATTATGACAGACCCAGAAATGGCAGACCGCACCTATATTGAACCCCTTACAGTTCCTTTTTTGGAAAAAATTATTGAGCGAGAACGACCTGATGCTGTTTTGCCGACAGTAGGAGGTCAAACGGGTCTTAATCTATCTGTGGCACTCGCTGACGCAGGTATTCTTGCAAAATATGGGGTTAAACTTATAGGGGCTAATGTGGATACGATAAAGAAAGCAGAAGACCGCGGGCTTTTTAAAGAAGCCATGATTCGATGCGGATTGGAAGTGCCACGCAGCCTGGTTGTCCATCAAGTAGAGGAGGCGATGGAGTTTGGGGCTACTATTAACTATTCCGCAGTAATTCGTCCTGCATTTACGCTGGGGGGAACAGGTGCGGGACTTTCTTTTAATAGAGATGAATATTTTAGTGCTATTCAAAACGGTTTGGAGGCAAGTCCCATTCACGAGGTTCTGGTAGAAGAATCTGTTATCGGCTGGAAAGAGTATGAATTGGAAGTTATGCGGGATTTGAAGGACAATGTCGTAATTGTTTGCCCAATTGAAAATGTGGACCCTATGGGTGTTCATACAGGCGATAGTGTAACAGTTGCACCAGCACAAACCCTGACAGACAAAGAATATCAAATCATGAGGAACGCCGCCATTACTATTATGCGCGAAATTGGCGTGGATACAGGGGGCTCAAATGTGCAATTTGCCATTCACCCGCAAACAGGACGCATGGTGGTAATTGAAATGAATCCACGCGTATCGCGTAGTTCTGCTCTTGCCTCAAAGGCTACGGGATTCCCCATTGCAAAGATTGCGGCAAAACTTGCGGTGGGCTATACTTTAGATGAAATACCCAATGATATTACCAAAGAGACCCCTGCATGTTTTGAGCCTACCATTGATTATGTTGTAACCAAAATTCCACGCTGGGCATTTGAAAAATTTTCTGGTGCAGAACCAATACTTACGGTTCAGATGAAAAGTGTTGGTGAAACGATGAGTATTGGGCGAACATTCAAAGAATCACTACAAAAAGCCATTCGTGGGCTTGAAATTGGCCGTTATGGCTTTGGTGGCGATGGAAAAGCAAAACCTCTTACGAAAGAGCCCAATTCACAAAAAGAGAAAGAAGCCCTTTTGAGGGCATTGCGGACTCCTTCACCACAACGGTATCTTCATCTCGCAGAGGCTATTCGATTGGGAGCCTCTGTCGAAGAATTGCACACAGTTTCACAAATTGACCCGTGGTTTATTCGGCAGATGGAAGAAATTGTAAAGGAAGAGAATGAACTTATAGCACTGTCTTCTGATGTTGTAAATTGTATAAAAGTAGAGAAGAAGAATCCTTCCCAATCAAAGAAGTTAGCAAGAAAAATAAAAGAAGCAAAACAATATGGTTTTTCCGATTACCAATTAGCAAAGATATGGGGAATAGACGAACTGGATGTCCGCAATTTGAGAAAAAAATTAGGGATTGTTCCTACCTATCTATTGGTAGACACCTGTGCTGCGGAGTTTGAAGCATATACACCCTACTATTATTCGACTTATGAAGAGGAAGACGAAATTATACTTTCAGATAAGCCTCGAATAATTGTTTTAGGCGGTGGACCAAACCGAATTGGACAGGGAATTGAATTCGACTATTGCTGTGTTCATGCGGTTTTTGCACTTCACGATGCTGGTTATGAAACAGTTATGGTCAATTGTAATCCGGAAACGGTTTCCACGGACTATGATACTTCAGATAGATTGTTTTTTGAACCAATAACCTTTGAAGATGTGATGAACATCATTGAGAGAGTGCAACCGCAAGGCGTCATTGTCCAATTTGGTGGACAAACACCGCTAAATATAGCACAGCAATTGGAAAAGGCAGGTGCACCTATCATTGGCACTTCTGCATGGAACATTGCACGGGCGGAAGACAGAAAACTGTTTCGTGAAGTTGTTGATAAATTAAACCTTTTACAACCGGAGAATGATACTGCTCGTTCCTTTGAGGAAGCATTAAGTATAGCGGAGAGGATAGGCTATCCTGTGGTAGTAAGACCTTCGTTTGTTTTAGGAGGGCGTGCTATGGAGATTGTGTATGACGCCGACTCATTAAAAAAATATATGGAGTATGCAGTAGAAGCCTCACCTGAGCATCCCATTCTGATAGACAAATTTTTAGAGGATGCAATTGAGATGGATGTAGATGCTATTGCTGATGGTGAACAAGTGATTATCGGTGGGGTAATGCAACACATTGAGGAGGCAGGGGTTCATTCAGGGGATAGTGCCTGCATTTTACCTCCTTATGATTTACCTTCCGATATTATCGAAGAAATAAAGGAACAAACGCGTGCCCTTGCAAAGGAGTTGAAAGTGCGCGGACTAATGAATGTGCAATATGCCGTCAAGGATAAGAAAGTATATCTACTTGAAGTAAATCCGCGTGCCTCTCGGACAATACCCTTTGTGAGTAAAGCCGTAGGTGTTCCATTAGCCAAGCTCGCAGCACTTGTAATGGTGGGCAAAAAATTATCTGACATGGGACTGGTGAAAGACCCCGAACCCAAATATATTTCCGCAAAGGAAGTGGTTTTACCATTTATTAAGTTTCCAGGAGTAGATATTGTTTTAGGTCCAGAAATGCGTAGCACAGGCGAAGTCATGGGCATAGACAAAAATATGGGGCTTGCTTACGCCAAAAGTCAGATTGGAGGTGGAAATAGTATTCCTCTACAAGGAACTATCTTCATTAGTTTAAGTGACCATGATAAAAAGTATTTGGGGTCACTGGCTCGTGACCTTCAAGAACTTGGATTTAAATTCATTGCTACAAAAGGAACAGCAAATATTCTTCGTGAGCAAGGGATTGATGTTGCAGAGGTGTTTAAGGTTGGAGAAGGTAGACCTAATGTGTTGGACTGTCTTATCAATGGGTATATTGACTGGATTATCAACACACCACGAGGAAAACTTTCCAAAGATGATGAAGTTATTATTCGCAGAAAGGCAATCGAAAACAATATTCCTACCATGACAACCCTAGCAGCGGCAAAGGCAGCAGTTCAGGCTCTTCGTGAGATGAAAAAGGGAACAATGGGAGTCCTTTCATTACAAGAACATCATTCAACAACCTGCATTAAAATTGAAATCAAATAATTCCCTCTCTCAAAAAAACAATTATCCAATTAGATACTCCTGAAAAATATGTTTTAGTTATTAAAACAATTTAACATCCTTTATGGGAATGGTGTCTTTCTTTGCGGTAAAGAAAAAACCTAATGTTATATAATTAGTCAAAAGGTAAAAGGCTCTATCAAGAGTCGGGGGTTACTTAAAGAATTTACCGCCAAGTTGCCAAGCAAAACACAAAGTTTGCAAAGAGAAAACGCAATATTCTTATGTAGCGCAGACATTATTGTCTGTTCTTTTTGGGGTTTTAATCCCGAATATATTACTGCATGTTGTTTAATTTGTTATCATTGCAAGTGATATATTCAACATGATTGCATTCTGTAGGGGGGTGTCCAAAAAGTCCATTTTTGTTAAATTTGTGCGAAAACGAGTGCTTATTTATTGTTAATTTATGATTACTTATTGCTGTATATATTTGTTTTCGTAATGGCTAAATTTCCTCAAATTGACTTTTTAGACAGCCTTAAGTTTATTAATACCA
>DAOOVZ010000237.1:0-3744 GCA_035370665.1 Candidatus Hydrogenedens sp. | reverse complement strand
ACACTTTTCCACCCCTAAGTCTTTTACTTCACCTGCTGAACCTATATATCTAAATAAACCTGTATAATACCCTGATGAGATAAACAAATTCGTTATTTTATGTCCTTTACCATTAAACTTCCCAATAAATGGATTTGGCACTGTTCCTATTGATAAAAATCCTGCCCCATTATTCCAATTCACCGTATCGCTTGCATCAATATTACTACTCAATTCATATTCCCCACTTAACGGGTATGCAGGGTCATTCCCTATCTTTTGTAATTCTTGTATATCATCAATTTGTATTACCGCACCAAATATACTCGTGCATAAAAAGAGACAGAATACATGCAATAAACTGACACTGCCCTTAAATAAAGTAGACTGAGATAGTGTAAAAAAAGTATCTAATGCTTTCATTTTTTTTTCCTTATACAAATTTTATTAAATATTAAAAATCCCTACTAAAAAACTAGAAATAAAATAAAAAATTATCTTATATGTAGATAAGATGTTATTAAAAAATCTAGTCAAAACATGAGTTTCAATCTATATTTCATTATAACACAGTTTTCAACCAACTCTTCTTGTATGTAACAAGACTTTTTTTGAAGAAATTCTTAACAATATTACAAAAGGTTAATTCAAGGCATCTTTACTTAATATTGACTATTTCAAAAAGAAACAAAAAGGTGCAAAATAATTACATGCCTTAGACATATTTCTACTTCTTTTTGTGAATATTTTTATTTTTAATTTTCAGGATTTTTTAGCACTATGTTTATAGAAAAAAATAAATTTTTATAATTTATACAAATTAAATTTAAAAACATTACAATAGCATTTATTAACTTTTGAAAATAATATATGAGAGTTGTTAGTATACTTAATGTTTTTGAAAAAGTATATAACTTCAAGTAAGAAAGTTATAACTTATTAATTAAAAATATAACTTAATGAAAGGAGAAAAAGGATAATGATGGCAGACATAATAAGTATTATTGTGAGTGTTTTTGTGAGGTTTTTTGCCGAATGGTTGTCAGGGCAATTATTGGCTTTATTTGGCATTTCTTCTTCTAAAGACTCTAACTAAAGGAGGGCAAAAATATGGATTTCAATTTAATGTTAAAAGAAATCATAATAAAGATTGTTGATTACTTGACAGGCTTTATTGGCGATATGATTATGAGTTTCTTTACTACTTTAACAGGTAAAGAACCTGTAGATTAATCTTTGTCTTTAATTATATATAGATGAAGATATTTTATTAGCAGGGTAAAGAAAGTTTTCCCTTAACTTTTTAGATGATAATGGAGTAGTTCATTTATGGATAGGAGG
Source organism: Candidatus Hydrogenedens sp. (assembly GCA_035370665.1). GTDB lineage: Bacteria > Hydrogenedentota > Hydrogenedentia > Hydrogenedentales > Hydrogenedentaceae > Hydrogenedens. The sequence continues at coordinate 2,424 of DAOOVZ010000237.1, read as the reverse complement.
TTTTTTTTATTTCGATTGTCCGCTACGATTCCTTTTTTAAGTGCATTGGGGAAATTTTCTTTTGGAGAAGAGGCGAGTCAGATAAAAGATAAACCTTCCGGTCAGCCTGGTTCATTATCTAAAAATATATTGAGAAAGTATCATGGCTTTAACCTGCTCAACTATTTTACGGTTTATAGGAAAGAACCTTTCCAGAAAGAAGAGTTTGCACTTATCCACGAATTAGGCTTTAATTATGTTCGATTACCAATGGATTATCGCTGTTGGACAGATGAAAAATCTTTATATAAAGTGCGGGAAGAGGATTTACAGGAGATAGACAAGGCAATAGAGTTTGGAAAAGAGTATGGAATACATGTTTGCTTAAATTTTCATCGGGCACCAGGCTGGACGGTGGCAAAGCCTGAAGAACCTATGAATTTGTGGGAGGATGAAGAAACACTAAAACTTTGTGCATATCATTGGAAAATTTTTGCTGAACGATATAAAAATATCCCTCCGTCCCAATTAAGTTTTAATCTATTGAATGAACCGGGAGGTATTTCCGCAGATAAACATAAGAAAGTAGTTGGCAAGTTAGTAGAAACAATTAGAGATGTGGACAAAGAGAGACCAATACATTGTGACGGTCGGCTCTGGGGTGTTGCACCGCCAGACGAATTAGTAGGTCTTGACATTATTGCAGACCTGCATGAGTATCAACCATTTATGATTACTCATTACAAGGCATCATGGGCTGGTCAATGGGACGGCGTCCCTGTTCCTGATTATCCATATAAAGAAGGCAATACTATGTGGAACAAGGAGGGGATAAGAGAGCGAATAATTAAACCTTGGAAAAAGTTAGAGAACAAAGGTGTCCCTATTTTTGTGGGTGAATTCGGTGCTTTCAATCAGACACCACACAAAGCAGTTATGAACTGGCTGGAAGATGTCCTATCCATATTTCATGAAGAAGGTTGGGGCTGGGCAATGTGGAATTTTATAGGTCCATTTGGTCCACTAAATTCAAATAGAAGCGATGTTGAGTATGAAGAGTGGAAAGGATATAAAGTTGACCGCAAAATGTTGAACTTACTTCAAAAATTTGCCAAGGCAAAATAACTATTTAGCAGAAATTGATGTAGTTTGATGAATTTTTATCTACAAAAATGTATATTAAAGGAAGGTAATATGTTTTTTTCAAAAGTAAGGATAGGTGTCGCTTTTTGCTGTTTTCTGTATTTTTGTGTCGAAATCAGTTCTTTTAGCGAAAGTAGAATGTTTATTGATAACAATATAGTGTCTTCTGCAATGTTTTTCCCTATTTCAATTTCTAAAGGAGAAAATAGTGCTTCGGTATGGAATATTGAGACCTTAGTCTATTATGATGAAAATGAAACTCCAACAAAAATTATCAGAAAATATTCAGTTTTAGATGAGTTGATTTTTCCGTTCTCCGATGGATTAAGACAGGATTTTGTGCTTTATGAAAAATTATCAGGCAATAGTCCTTTACAAATTAATTTAGGATTTTTAGGGAAAGTTGTTGAAGTTTTACCTCAAAGTATATGCATTCAGGATGAAGTTTCAAATAGAAGAATTCAATATTCAAAACTTAATGTTTTTGACAGTGCAGGTAGATGCCTTTTATCTCATTTTGCACAAAGACCAGAAAGTAAAATTTCAATAATTGTTGATGATAGTTATGCGGTTTATCCGATATATATAGACCCTACTTACCTGGATGAAGATTGGGAATCAATGGTTCCAAACTATACTGAAGGTGAAATATCATCCATAGTTGTAGATAGCGATAATAATATATATTGTGGAGGGAGGTTTACTAGCATTAATAATGTTTCAGCAAAACGGGTTGCAAAATTGAATGGTTCAGTGTGGCAACAGATGGGGAACGGATTCGAAAACGGTGCAGTGGAAGAAATGTGTATCAGTTCAGATAACAAAATTTACGCGGTTGGTTCTTTCACAAAACAAAGTTTTACATATTATAACCGTATTGCGAAATGGACAGGTAGCACCTGGGCAACAATGGGTGATGGTTTTGATAATGTTGTTTATACCGTGGCTGTAACTAATAACGGGACGGTATTTGCAGGAGGTGAATTTGATAATTCTGGAGAAACACCTCTCAGTAAAATTGCACTTTGGGATGGTTCTAGGTGGGATTGGTCACCTTATGGTATTAGTGGTGGAACAAGTCCTTATGTTAATGCATTAACCTCAGATTCAAATGGAAATGTTTATGTAGGTGGACAATTTCAATATGCTGAGATATTGCCCGCATCTAATATAGCATGTTGGAACGGCACATCCTGGTCTGCTCTTGGCAGTGGAGTAAATGGAGAAGTTTATTCTTTAGCCGTAGATAGTTCTGGCAAACTTTATGTAGGAGGAAATTTTACTCAGGCAGGTGGCATAAGT
>DAOOVZ010000236.1:0-3783 GCA_035370665.1 Candidatus Hydrogenedens sp. | reverse complement strand
TATACAAAAAGGCTGCTTTTAATGAAATTATTGCGGAAGTTGTATGATTGGGTGTTGAGTTGGGCAGAGAGTCCTTATGGCGCAGCGGCACTATTCCTTTTAGCCTTTGCAGAGTCCAGTTTTTTCCCTATTCCACCAGATGTCCTTTTGATTGCACTGTGTGTGGGAAATCGGCTTAAATCATTTTGGTTTGCTTCCTTATGCACAATAGGTTCTGTTCTCGGTGGAATTTTCGGTTATATTATTGGCTTTAGCGTCTGGATAGCTGTTCAGGACTTTTTCTTTAAATATGTGCCAGGTTTTACTCCAGAGGCATTTGAATATGTTAAAAATATGTATGAGAATTATAACTTCTGGATTGTGTTCGTTGCTGCCTTTACACCTATTCCCTATAAAGTTATAACCATTGCAGCAGGTGTATGCACAATTAATTTTCCTATGTTTTTGATTGCCTCTACAATAGGCAGGTCTGCTCGATTTTTCTTAGTTGCAACTTTAATTTTTATATTTGGAGATAAAATCCGTGATTTTATAGATCGCTGGTTTGATTGGTGTGTAGTTGCCTTTACAGTTCTTCTTGTCGGAGGCTTTGTCGTAATAAAGTGGTGGGCTTCTTAAACCTGACTCTTTACCCGCTGGGGTGTTAAATATAACTTTTGTTCAGTCAAATCAATTTTAACATTAAAAAAATTAGATATTTCAAAATAAAAGACTTTAAAAAAATAGTTATATTTTTCAGGTAAACTTATAGTAAGAAGTATAATAGTTCGAAAGATAAATGGATATATAAAGAAAGTTTAGTTGATGAAATATTTTTATATTATTTCATTTAGAAAAGTATTAATGATTTGTTTGTGCTTACTGTTAGTAATGGAGCCGTTTTCTATTTCTGCTTTTGATGAAACTAAATTGCCACCTATCAATCAATGGATAGAGGATTCAGGATATTCTGCAAACGCTTTTCATATTAAGTTGCAATGGGTTGAAAACACAGGCAAAAACAAAATTTACGGTGTTTTGGTTAATGACCCTGTAAATAATGAAGATAGAGAGATTTATTTTAATGAGCAGGGACAGAAAATTGATAACTTGCAGGAATATAATATACAAAAGAAGAATTGGTCGCCTGACTATGTGGATATTCCAACGGGGTTTCCCGATACAAAAAGTATTACCACACAAAAAAAAGCACTTGTTTCTACAAAGGGAACTTATTTAAAAATATCATCATACACCTTTAATCTGCCTTTACCAGAGCCGTATATTACTGATAGTGAACATAATAATTATGACGAGAAGGGTTTGTTAGAAATTGGCAAGGTCGTTGATTTATTGGAGTCCATGACATTATTTGGTGAAAAATCTTCAGTTGATTTTGAGACATTTGAAGTTGAAGATGATATTGTTCAATCGCTCAATTTTTTTGCGGAAAATGCTGTTGGTATGAAGATTCATCTTGTGTTTAATAGAACACTACCTCCAATGCACAACCTTTACATTCGGAGTGATGATGCTAATTCAGAAATAATGCCTGTTTTATTGAGTAAGGATGATGTCTGGAGTCCTCTGATTGCGTCTTCCAAAATTACATTGTATTACATTAAACCTAAATCCTCGTATGATGATTTTATACCAATAACCATAGACCGTTATGCCTATATATACAAAGACCCTGTGGAAGAACTTGCGAAAGTCGGGACCTGTTATGAGGATGTAATGTGCTATGACTCATGGAAAGACATAAGCAGAGGCGTTATGGGTCTGTCTAAGGTATCTTCAAATAATGTTATATTTTGCACAGGTAGTCTTTTAAATGATGGGAAACCTGAACAAATTTCACATTTGGTTCTAACGGCATTTCATTGTGTTGGTTCAGTAAGCACAGCGGAGAGCCTGGACTTTTATTGGTTGTATCAAAGTGAAAGTTGTGGTGGGTCAATACCTGTTATTACAACAGTTTCCAAGACCAGTGGAGGTGCTGATTTTCTGGTAGGTTCACCAACAGACACAGGAACAGATATGTCTTTGCTTAGAATAAAGGATACTCCACCTACTGATATTCCGGAATTGGGATTTACAAATATTCCTGTGCCTGTTGGAACTAATGTAGTTGCGATACATCATCCCAGAGATACATATAAGAGAATTTCTTTTGCCAGCACAACTAATACTGGAAGTCCTAAAAATAGGGGAGAAAATCTTAGACCTCTGGATAGGTATCATGAGGTGGTTTATGATTTGAGTAGCACTGAGAGCGGTTCATCAGGCTGTCCATTGTTCCGCGAAGATACACAGCAGATTATTGGTCAACTATGGGGAGGAAGCGCAGGTTGTTCAGATATGAAAGAACCAGATTATTATGGTAGATTAGATATTAGTTATCCACTTATTGAACCTTATATATTTGTTTTTCCTGAAGTTTTTGATGTAGATGGTTCAGGTATTATTGATAATGAAGATTTGAATTTTGTTATTAATGCTCTATTAGGTGCGAACACAAGAACAAAATCCGACTTAAATAATGATGGTTGGGTAGATGCCTGTGACATTCAAGTAATACAGAATCAGATAAGTAGTATGAAGTAAGATAAATGTGATGGATTACCTATTATTCGCTAAAAATATTACAAAAATATTTAGTCTTTTTTGATAAATAACACAATATCCTATATAAAATTTAGATTAATACAGTCCATTCTCTAAAAACAAAAAATATAAGTAGAATCACTGTTGTCTGCTAAAAGTATTAGATGGATTTTTGAGACATTGTGATATACGATGCAATATCATTTCTTTTGTAGGGGTAGATAGCAATTTAACTTATTTTCATTTATTATATCTGTAACATTGGTAGTGTTTTTGAACATCCAATCCAATACTTACTGAAATCAAAGAGCAAGTTTTCACTTGGTTGGATTCTAAAGGGTATCGTGGGCATCTTACCCGCGAAAAACCATTAGCAATGTCTCTGATTGCAGAGTATTAAGTGCATATATCCGATTTTGTTGTTTTTCTTTAAGCGTGAACGCTCGTGATACCCTTTAAAAACCTCTTACGAGTTGCCTTCTTATACATACAATATTACTTTGCCAAAAGGGTAATAAACAGAGGTTGTATCGCGATACGCCCATACGGAAATTACTCTGCATGGTGAATGTCCCTTTTTGAGTTTTAGAATTTCCATCATGGAGAAAATATTTTACACAGAAAGGAACAATTTTAACTTGATATTAATTTCTATTTGAAAGTGATAAGTATAAATCTTTTTTCTTTATTATTCCATAAAAATAGATTATTACTTAATATTTTATCTTTTGAGGAAACAATAATGTCTATTTCATTTCCCTTTTTTAGAAACTCAATTAGTGAACTATCAATCGTGTTGATAAAGGCAGTCCCATCTTTGTTTGTAGGAATCATTGTTTTAGATGGATATATAAAATTGTAAGATGAACCTTTAATATTAATTATGAGTGATTTTTCAGAGAACAAATTAACAGCAGTAGTAAATGGACAAGTCGAGTCAAAATTAAACTTGCACAGAGGAATTATATTGATTACTTTTGAATTAGATTCTGATAGGAAATTGTGTTGAAGCAAAGCATTATATATATCCCATGTTGACCAGCGATATTCCATTGAGGCTGGGAAAAGAATAAATTCGTTAATGTTTTTATCGTTAATATTTTTGAAAATATTTTCTGCAATTTGTTGGGTTCTATTTGTATTGTGTGCATACCATCCGTTCAAAAACATCTGGCAACCCATCATGAGAATACAAAA
>DAOOVZ010000235.1:0-3803 GCA_035370665.1 Candidatus Hydrogenedens sp. | reverse complement strand
AATAGAATCAAACGCCTTGCCTGAGAATGTTAAATTTTTATTTGCCCTGTCTGTAAAATTTTCATCAGTGGAAAGTAAATCATTGCCAGAGCAGTCCCTATGTTCTACAAAACTAAAAACAATTACAGCAAGTATTGCAATAAGTAGAACAATGGCTCGTATGCTTCGCTTCATTTTAACCATTGCAACGACAGCCTCTATATCATCAACATTATCCTCTGCCTATCTAACATATACGACCTATATGTCATATAAAATCTGTCTTAGTTCTGAGGCAATCTTTTTTGTAAGGTTTAAATCAGGCATTCCTTGTTCACTGACGATAACCTCTGTGGTAAGATAACCATCATAGCCAATATTCCGTAGTGCATGTAAAAAAGCGTCCCAATTCAAGTCCCCCTCTAACAAACTTGATGTAAAATTATCCAGTGTTCCACCTCCATTGATTCGTTTAAAATTCTTAATATGGATTCGTTCTATCTGGTTGTTAAGGATTTCTGCCCAGTGTTCAGGATAACCATTAATCAAACAGTTCCCGGCATCAAAGTAAGCCTTTACCCAGGGAGAATGGAACTCATCAATGAATTTTTTATATTCAAACGGACCCGTTAAGAATTTACTCCATACATTTTCAAGAGCAATGATAACCTGATTCTGTTCCGCAAAGGTGATTAATTGACTGATAGAATCATGTGCCCATTTCCAGACTTCCTTCGCAGGCACTACGGGTCTATTCGGTGAAAAACAAACATCTACCGTGCCCGGCAAAACTAGAACTGCTCCTGCACCCAATTCATTTGCAGTGTAAATATATGCCTTTGTAAATTCAATCGCTTTATTCCGCTCCTCATGATTCGGACTACCCAGTGAATAATCCCAATAAAAACCTGTGGCTAAAGATGGTATTTCTAAACCTACAGATTCAACATCTTCTCTTATCTTTTTAAGTTCTTTTGTGTTTGTTTCAGGTGAAAGTTCACCCCCACCGAAGCAAAGTTCTATCCCGTCCCAACCCATTTCTTCTACCTGATTTAGGACACTCCCAATCTTATTCTCACCCTGAAATCCACAAACCATCCATGCATTCAAAGCCATTTTCATAAAGGAAATCCTTTCTTTTTTAAAGTAAAAAGGTTTTTGAAATTCCATGACTCTTGCATGTAAAAACCTTCAAATAAATTTTAACTTTATACAGTATTCATTATCAATACAGTGTTTTCAATTATGTGACATTCTACTTTTTGAATATATAAAATAAAAAAATGTTATTGTTATAGTATATCTGCTGTCTCCATTTAGAACCTTTACCCAATATAATATTAAATGTAAATTTAAGAAAACATATAAGACTTATAGTGCAAAAGGTATATTTATATGGATAATGAGGTAGTTTTACATTGTAACGAGATTAATCACTGTAATCAACGTGGTGAACGCATGTTATCGGTTTTTGATTTACTAGAAAAAGAAACTCTAGATATAGAATTAGCAGGGTTTGCATTTTACTGGATTAGTCAGGGTGCTTCATTTCTGGTAGGTGCAAATCCGGGAGGTGCGGGTAAAACAACTGTTATGGGTGCCTTACTAAACTTTGTCCCACCGGATGTTCGACTTGTTCCTGCAACAGAAGAGGAAATTACACGCGGACTAGCGCAGAAAATCAGTAAAAAATGTGTTTATATCTGCCATGAGATTGGGGCAGGTCATTGGTTTGCGTATTTGTGGGGTTCTGCATTGCGGAATTATTTCCAATTATTGAATTTGGGGCATATAATTGCAACAAATCTGCATGCAGACGACATTGACGAAGCATATAACCAGATATGCCTTGAAAATCGAGTGTCTGAAAATTATTTTCAACGGATAAATTTAATGTTTTATCTCCGTGTTCTACGCGGGTATCAAAGAAGGATTGAAAAAGTCTATTTTTCGACTGGTGATAAAAAGCAGCAGTTAGTCTATGATAGGAGTGGAAAAATAAATTTGCTTCATGACCATATAAGTAATCAGAATTATTTTCAATCATGTATTGATTTTTTACGCACTCATCAAGGAAAATTACGAACAATTGAAGAGACCCGTCAGTCTATCATATCTTTTTTCAGACAAAATGAAATAGAAAATTTAAAAATATAGATTAGTTGCCCAAATTTTTAGGAAAGGACTGGATATGTAGTGAACAAAGGGCAATAGCAAGTGCGTCCGCAGCATCATCTGGTCTAGGAATAGCGTCTAGCAGAAGCAGTCGTTGTATCATAGATTGAACCTGTATTTTCTCTGCCCTACCATATCCGACAAGTGCTATTTTAACCTCAGTCGGACTGAGTTCCACCAGAGGAAGTTTCTCATGAGCCGTTGCAAGAAGTAATACGCCGCGAGCCTGGGCAACATATATGCCATTTGTCACATTTTTTTCAAAATAGAGCCGTTCCACAGCGATAGTGTCAGGTTTGTATTCCTGTATCAGTTCGCGTGCATTCTCGTAGATAGTCGCAAGTCGTTCAGGAATGGATTTTATAGATGGTGTTCGAATAGTTCCATGAGCGAGGTGATAATACCTTGAATTTTTTCCCTTAACTACACCATATCCGGTAGTTGCTAAGCCGGGGTCAAATCCGAGAGCAATCATTATTTAGGTTATTCCGACATTACCTCTGCCATAGCCTCATCGGTAATGTTCAGATTGGTGTATACATCTTGAACATCATCCATATCTTCTAGTGCTTCCATCAGTTTGAGCACAGAGGCAGCAGATTTATTGTCCACAGTGATTAGATTCTTTGGCTTCAAAGTAAGTTTTGCCTCACCAATAGAAAGATTCATCTTCTCGAAGTTTTGTAAAACAGTATGCAAATCATTCGGTGCAGTATATATTTCATACATCTCGCCTTCCATATCAACATCTTCTGCACCTGCCTCTATTGCTTTCTCCATCATATCATCTTCAGACAAGTTTTCCTTACTCACGGTAATAAGTCCCTTCTGGTCGAAGTTCCAGAGCACTGCACCTGCCTCCGCCATACTTCCCCCGTGCCGCGTAACTACATGGCGAACTTCGGCAACCGTCCGACGCTTGTTGTCAGTAAGAACATCTACCACAATTGCAACTCCTGCCGGTCCATAGCATTCATAACGCACTTCTTCATAACTTTCGCCACCTTCTCCTGAACCCCGTTTAATTGCCCGTTCAATATTATCCTTCGGCATGTTTGCATTTCGGCATGCAAGTAATACAGTCCTAAGACGCGAATTAGATTCAGGGTCAGAACCACTCATCCTTACTGCTATTGAAATCTCCTTTGCTAATTTAGAAAAAATCTTTCCGCGTTTTGCGTCCGCTGCGCCCTTCTTGTGTTTAATAGTTGCCCATTTTGAATGTCCTGACATCGGTTTTCTCCATTATCTGCGGTGTAGTTTATTATTCATCTTACCTTTAAGTTTATTAAAAATTATATCAAAATCGAAATCATTATAGCAATAACATTATAATCTATCACATAAACTAAACTAAATCTATTCTTAAGAAAATTTATTAAATAAAGCAAGTTTTTTAGTAAAAAAAATAATGAATAAACTAATATTATTTGATTTTGACGGCGTAATTGCTGATTCTTTTGAGGTATTCTTCAAAGAATTTACTACTGCATGCAACGAAATGGGTTTTAACCGAATAAATTCTAGAGAAGTCTTTCTGGACTTATTTGAAGGGAATTTAATGCTTAATGTTGTCAAAGCAGGGTTTCCCCTATGGAAATTAAAGGGATTATTTCTTCGTTTTCTACCGCGTATTAAAGAGGTAAATG
>DAOOVZ010000234.1:0-3864 GCA_035370665.1 Candidatus Hydrogenedens sp. | reverse complement strand
CTGTATATATTTGTTTTCGTAATGGCTAAATTGCCTCAAATTGACTTTTTAGACAGCCTTAAGTTTATTAATACCCATTTCTTATAAAAAATAAATAAATTTTTTACGACTCTTCTACATTAAATTGTTGTAATAACTAAAGCACTTTTCCAGGGCTCTCTACATATTACTTCATTCGTGGGAAGTTAGGAATTAATTTATTAATACAAAAAAGGGATAGTAAAGTTCTATATACTGTTCGCTAAAAGTTCTGGTAAATATTATTGGTTTTTGTGATAGATAAATACACAATCTTTACAATGTATGAATGTATGTGTGTATAGCGATATACCTCAAATAAACAATGGTTTCAGTATGACTTTATGAATGCATAAGACAATACAGACTACCCAAATGATATGGATACAACAATTTAGCAATGTCATGGCAGGGGAAGTGGTATATGGACTGCCTACCCAAATGATATGGACATACTAATTTAACAATATAGTCAGTGTAACAATATGAAACTATTAATCTATAAAAGGTTATACACGACTTAAAAGAAATGAAAATGTTGTTTGCAAATTAGATACATATACGATATTGCGTTTTTCAGATGTTTTTATGTAAAATATATACAGGCGCCGGGGTAGCTCAGTTGGTTAGAGCACTGGATTGTGGTTCCAGGTGTCCTGGGTTCGACTCCCAGCCCCGGTACCAGGATACTGTTTTTTGTTTTATCTTATTGTCCTGTTCTATGAGCCATGCGAGTCCTTCATCTAATATTCGAATAATTTCAAGTCCATCCTTTTCGCGTAGTCCTGGATGGTCAATTGGATACCAGCGTATTTCCTTAGGTTCTCCTGTTACCTCGAACAATGCCTTTGCTGCTGGTGGTGGCACTACTGTATCCTGGTCTCCATTCATAAATAATACTGGCGTCGGCGATGTATTTTTAGCATAATGTATTGGGTCTCCAACACTCAGTAGTGGAGGAAGAACTATTTTTGCTAATGCATGCAGCCAGGTTGGAGCATTAGCCTTTACAATCGGTGCGTCTAACATTAGTCTAAGATTTCCCCCACCCACAACAAAAATGGATGCTTTTATCCGTTTCTCAAATGATGTAAGTATACATCCTGTAACTGCGCCATAACTTGCCCCTACGATATAAATTCGATTTGAGTCAATATCAGGGTGTGTTTCTAGATAATCAATTAGTCTTCGTGCATCATTAACCGTTTCTCTGGGACGCTGATAGAAAGCGATTGCCTCCTTTAGCCCTCTGAATCGTGTTCCTTTAGGAATTTTTCGTTCTCCCTGCATAAGTTGGTCAAAACTTGCCATTGCAAATCCCTTCTCTGTAAAAGGTCCGCCTATCTCATGAATAAAGCCTTTATTTTGACCAATTCCATGAAGAAAGATTACACATGGGACTTTCTCTTTCAATTCTAATGGTAATAAAAGCAATGCAGGGACGCGTGTTTTGGGTTTGCTTTCATAATAGAACTTTATACTTTGAAATTGTCTTGGTCGTTTAATACCAAAAGCCTCTACTTCGTCATTAAATTCTTTTACTTCTTCTACTTTAACATTTAATGGAAGAGTTGGGTTATATATGTCAAAGTAGGTGCGGTCTGAATAAAATTTCCATATAACCAAAACGAGGATTAAAACAAGAATAACAATACCTGTCCACTTTAATACTTTTTTAAATATCTTCATAATGCGCTCCTTAATTTAATCATTAAAAATTATATATTTATATAAGTTTTATTTGTCAGTTTCTGAAATAAATATATGTTAGTAGAGAGAAACTTCTAACTTATTTTTACGGATTTTTCCCAAAAACAAAGGATAAATCACGAGAAACATTATTTGCAATTATTAAATCAAGAATTCCATCTTTATCAATATCACACGGAACACTTGAAATAGGGTTATAACCTGCATAATAGAAATATTCGTATGAAAAGTTCAATTCACCTTGATTGAGCATAACAGAGATAGAACTATCTCCATTTACTGTTATTAAATCGGGCATATTATCGCCGTTTATATCCCATGAGAATATAGACCTGGGATTTTTCCCGAGTTTGACAGAACTTACTCTAACAAAATCGCCGTTTCCTTTAGAACCGAAGACCACTAATGTCTGTGCTGATGGATGAACTGTAATTGCATCCATGTCTCCATCGTTATCCAAATCTTTTAGTAATAGCCCCCTTGGACTTCCATCTGTCTCATATCTTTTTTGAGTGTTTTTATCAAAAGTGCCGTCTCCATTTCCCAACCAACGCACAAAACGAGGTGATGCCTGGTCATCGGAGTCATCAGGGTCCTTGCTACTAACAAATAATAAATCCAGATTTCCATCTCTATTCACATCTGCAAGTTTGGCTGCCATTGGATAATTACCAACTACGGTTTCCCTCGCTACTCCAAAAGCACCTGTCCCATCACCCAGAAGCACAGAAACCGTATCTGCATGAGAATTTGATGTTACGATGTCCCTTTTACCATCATTGTTTACATCTCCAATTGCTATGGAAAATGGATACACATTATGAGATATAGAGGGGTCTTTGACAGAAAAGGTTCCCTTTTTCTGAAATATACCTTCTCCATTATTTAGATATACTGAAACGCCCATTATCCCTCTTTCGCATAATATAAGGTCGGGAGAGTTATTATTGTTATCAATTGGAGTGCGTGCCATAGATTGAATTATTCCCGAAACATCCCATTTCCATTTTTCAATAAGCGTAAGGTCTGAGTATATCTTAAAAACACGGAAATAAGCATTTTGACTTGATGTTATAATAAGTTCATTAAGCGAATCAGCATCTAAATTTTCACAACTTAGAGTTCCTATATCTCCATCAAACATGGGCTTCATTTCCATTTTTTCAAAAAACTTTCCATCATTATAAATAACCCCTACCCGTTTTAATCCAGATAAAGTTGAAACCAAATCCTTTTGAGTATTTGCATCCAGATCTACTAAATCCATATCAATAGCCCCGATTCCCAGATTTATTGTTTTTTGATATGTAAAATTGCCTCCCTGAGAACCACTGAAAATCTCTGCTGTGCCAATGGCTCCCGTGCTCTTTTCACCTGTGCTCGAAGTGAGTTCTCCATAAAGTAAACCTATCAAATCCACGAAACCATCTCCATTCAGGTCTTGTAATAAAAATTCCATAGGCAGACCGTGAGAAGTGAGCACATTTGTTTCGACCAGACCGCCATAAGTATCATTAGTAAATATTGTATAATTCCCACTACCAGGATTTGCGACAATTACATCAAGATAAGTATCACCATTTATATCCATAACATCAACGCAACGAGGATATGTCCCAACGGCGTAATCAATCTTTGTGGAAAAGGGACTTTGAGGCTGACTCAGTAATACAGAGATATTATTAGAATCACGATTTGCAACGACTAAATCTATTTCTCCATTTTTGTCTAAATCCACGGGTATAATCCAGCGAGGTGCTTTTCCACATTCTACATAATTAAATTCTCCCCAGGTCCGATTTCCGGCGTTCAGAATATATGATATTTCCCCTAACTGGCTTTCAGTGGTAGCAATATCTATAAGTCCATCATGATTAATATCTAACAAGGTCAGAGCCATAGGTAGAGCCCCTTCTTGCACAGAAATCTCTTCGGCATCCTCAAAAGTCCCATCTCCTTTTCCATAAAGAATAGAGATTGAGTTTCCACTTTGATTTACCAGAACAAGGTCATCAGAACCATCATTATCTAAATCTCCACAAACTATCATACCGGGATTTTTTCCCACAGGATAATCTACATGAAGTTTAAAGTTTCCTTTTTCAGAATCGCGTAACAAAATGGACACATCGTTCG
>DAOOVZ010000233.1:0-3875 GCA_035370665.1 Candidatus Hydrogenedens sp. | reverse complement strand
TACCTGCTATAAAAATGACAGAGCCATATTCACCCATTGCCCGAGCAAAACTTAATGTAAAACCTGTTAACAAAGAGGGAAGAAGTGATGGTAAAATTATTTTTTGAAATATTCGCCAGCGTGATGCGCCCAAACACCGTGCACATTCCTCAACCTCAGGGTCTAAATCCTTTAGAACAGGTTCAATTGTCCTCACTGCAAAAGGAAAACTGACAAATATCATGGCTATTGTTATTCCAATAGGAGTAAAAACAATCTTGAACCCATAACTTTCAAGTAAAGAACCTATCCAGCCTTTGGGTCCATATAACCATGTCAGGGAAATACCCGCTACTGCGGTTGGTAATGCAAAAGGTAAATCAACCAGAGCATCCCAAAAACCGCGGAAAGGAACTCGATACCTTACCAGCACCCATGCAACTATAAACCCAAAGAAGGAATTAATACATGCAGACAAAAACGCTAACCCAAAGGATATTTGATATGCTTTTAATGCTCTAACTGAAAACACTGCCGAAACAAAATCGTTAAAGGAAATCCCCCAAATCTTAATGTAAAGTGTAGAGAGAGGGAGTAAGACAATGAAACTTAAATAAAACCAGGTTATACCCAGAGAAAGGCAATAACCCGGTAAAATAAATCGTGTATTGTATGATTTGTTCATTATTTGCCCTATTATTTACGCTCCATCATAATCTGGTCAAATATGCCTCCATCTGAAAAATGAATTTTATGTGCTTCATCCCATCCACCGGGATATAAATCGGACAATTTGAATAGTTTAACATCCACAAATTTATCACGGTATTTTTCAAAAATCTTTTCATTAGCACAACGATAGTAATTCTTTACAATAATCTCCTGTGCATCATCTGTATATAAAAATTTTAAATATGCTTCTGCAATTTCGCGTGTCTTATGTTTTTCGACATACTTATCAACCACTGCCACAGGTGGTTCGGCAAGCATACTTTCTCCGGGAGAGATAATCTCAAAACTATTTTTTGACTCCTGATTTGCAAGAAAAGCCTCATTTTCCCAACTTAGAAGCACATCACCTATTCCTTGCAAAAAGGTGTTTGTGGAACCTCTTGCACCTGCATCAAGAACAGGCACATTGTGATATACCTGCTTTACAAATTCACGAGCATGTTCTGCCCCTTTCTTGTGGCACGCATAACCCCAGCATGCCAGATAACACCAACGCGCACCTCCTGATGTCTTTGGATTAGGCGTAATAACCTGCACATCAGGACGAATCAAATCCTCCCATGATTTGATGTTTTTAGGATTCCCTTTCCGCACAAGGAAAACTATTGTAGAGATATAGGGACAACTGTTGTTGGGTAACCGTGTCTGCCAATCTTTTGATAGGAGATTTCGCATTTTGTAAAGAGCATCAATATCATAAGCAAGAGCCAGAGTAACTACATCTGCTTCCAGACCCTCTATTACAGACCTTGCCTGCTTTCCCGAACCACCATGGGACATTTGAATAACAACATCCTGTCCATGTTCAGTCTTCCATTGTTCCACAAAAAGTTTGTTTATGTCTTTATACAGTTCCCGGGTTGGGTCGTAAGAGACATTCAACAAATTAATGGTTTCAGCATAAGCAAATCCAGTAATCAAAAAACATAAACTAACAATAAAAAATCTCTTTGTAAACATATATCTTCCTTTCAATTATGACATAGTAAGGGCAAGTTTTGTGCCATTTATTATAGGAGAATGTCAAAATTTGTAATTGCTTGTTATTACGATATTTAAGAAATTTGAAAAATATTTCTGAAAAATGTAAAATATATATTCTATGATATATGATAGAATAATTACGATATTTGGTGGAGAAAATTATGGAAAAAGAAATATTATTTAACATCTGGAAAGAAGTAGCAAGTCACAATAAGATAGACAATTTTATATCAAATATTATGCCAGAAGTTAAAAAGTTTTTACCATCATTAGAGAATATTGATATTTTTATTTTCAATAAACAGTTAAATACTTTAGAACTTTTACCTACACCTAATAGTAAAATCACTCATAAAAATAATCATTTCACGGTATATGATAGCTTTAATCAAGATATTGAAGAACTTATAAAAATGCGTGAGATAGTGCAGGGTTCATCAAAACATAGAAAAAGCAACCTGACAAAAATTTTCTCATTTTTTTATGAACAAGAACTACTCCCTTATGCTTTTCTCGCTCCACTGTATATGAGAAATAGTATTGAGGGATTGATGATATGCGTTTTGAGAAAAAATTATCCTATAAACGAAAGAACACAGGCTGTATTATCAAAATTAATAGAACCTTTTTCGGTCGCATTGGCAAATCATAAAAGAATTATTGAATTAGAAACATTAAGAAAAGCCGAAGAAGCAGAAAAAATGACACTTTTAAGAAAATTAGGTAGAGAATCTTATGATGACCATATTATTGGTGAGAAAACAGGATTAAAATTTGTTCTGGAACGAGTAAAATTAGTGGCAAATTCTGATTTGCCTGTTCTAATTTTAGGCGAAACAGGGACAGGCAAAGAACTCATAGCACGTGCAATCCATAAAAATTCAAACCGTTCACAAGGACCAATTATTCGTGTGAACTGTGGTGCTATTCCACCTGAACTAATAGATTCACAACTTTTTGGACACGAAAAAGGGTCATTTACAGGTGCGGTTGAAAAACATTCTGGCTGGTTTGAAAGAGCAGATGGAGGAACATTATTTCTTGACGAGATAGGCGAATTACCATTGAACGCACAGGTTCGTTTATTGCGTATCTTACAGGATGGTTGGTTTGAAAGAGTAGGAGGCAAAGAACCCATTCATGTAGATGTCCGATTAGTGGCAGCCACAAATGCAGATTTAGCCCGATTGGTTATCGAAAAAAAATTCCGTGAAGACCTATTTTATAGAATCTCTACTTTCCCAATAGTATTGCCACCGCTACGAGAAAGAAAAGAAGATATACCTGAAATGGCAAAATATTTTGCAGAAAAATCTGCACAGAGGTTTAGTCTACCCGTGGTATATCCTACTGAGTTAGATATAGAATTGTTATGCCAATATACCTGGCCCGGAAATGTCCGTGAACTTGCATCTGTGATTGACCGTGCTGCAATTCTTGGAAACGGAAAAAAATTAGATATAGAACACGCCTTAGGCCAATATACAATAAAAAAAGCAGAAACAAATCAAAAGGATTCACAAAAGTTTGAGATACTGCCTCTGGACGAATTTAATAAAAACTATCTTGAATATATCCTGAAAATAACTAATGGGAAAATAGATGGTAAAGGAGGCTGTGCTGAACTATTGCAAATAAATGCAAATACATTAAGAGCAAAAATAAAAAAACTCGGACTAAACATTAATTCTTTCAAACAAAAATAACCTTTACACAATGCTAATAGCAATATGTAGATAAAATAAAACATAAAGTCGTATAGGTAATATTGGACAAGTAAGGTGTGGTATGACAAAGAAAAAGTTGTCCATTATGTTTTTTTCGTAATTTGGGTGTTTAATAAGATGTGGTATAATATGGGTGTTTCCATAGAAATTTTGGTTTTTAAATAAAGGAGTCGGTTATATGTTAAAAAAAAGTGATATTGAGTTTTACAGAGGAAAAGCAGCAGAGATGCTTGCAAAATGTGGTATTGTAATTACACCTTCGGAGAAGGAAAGTATTGAAATAGTAGACCTCGGTTTTGGTAGGTTTGAAGAGTTGGGTCTGGCTATTTTGGTGTATGTTAATACAGATAGGTATTGTGCAAAGGAGTTAATCATGTTCCCCAGAATGATATGTTCGGAACATAAACATCCACCAGTAGGAGACCAACCGGGCAAAATGGAAACATTCCGTTG
>DAOOVZ010000232.1:0-3881 GCA_035370665.1 Candidatus Hydrogenedens sp. | reverse complement strand
AAAACAAATTGCCTTTTCTTATCCCCTTCCTCATTTCTATATTTATTAGAAATCTTTAAATAAGTGCTTTCACATTCCCAACAAATCTGTGAGTCAACTTTTATTGAGGTTTTGACTATAATTTCAATGCCCTTCTTTACGAGGCGAGTAGAATCTATTAAACAGTTTGCCTCCATTTCCGCATCTTTTGGAATTGGAGAATATAGACGCATATAATTACTGACATGTAAAAGACCCAAAGGATTTATTTTAATAGATGGATGATTAAACAATTGCAGTTGCAAAGGCATAGCAAGAATAAAAGGGTATGTTATTGGTATAAAACCATTTGAAGGTAAATTGAATAATTTTAAGTATTTGTTTAATTTTATTGTAGGGACTTTCAAGTTAGAAGCATAAATTTGAACCTGAGGAGGTGTCAAAAGCTTTTTTAAGTCAGACTTTTTCCGTATCAGTCTTAACATCTTAAAAGTAGGATTATAATTTCCATAAATAATTGTTTCCATTGATTTATAACTCCAATAATTAAATACAATAATTACAATTAATTATATAATATATATCTACTGCCAATCCAATTCAATTACCTAAACTTATATGCCAAAATTCATGCCCGATAAAAAATTTAAGATAGGTTCTTATATAAGGGCTAAAATTCAGAATTTATAATTGTTAAGAAAGTCTTGCTACTTTTTTAAATAGACTTACTTTCAAAATTTAAAAGATAAACAGTAAAAGACGACTAAATAATAGGAACTTATAAAGGAATAGCGGTTTCAGTTTGTTTAAATTATTTTTCAAAAAATGTCAGTTTTATTCCGCGATTTTGTAGTCGGTTCAAAAAGTTATCCACATTATCTATGGCAGATTCAGCAGCATGGACACCTGGCTTGTGTAGTTCTCCCCGGGCAATCATTAATGCCCCTTCTACCGCTGGAATGCTTGTTATATCGGCAATATGTCCTGCACCCGTGTAATAATGATGTGCAGTTTTA
Source organism: Candidatus Hydrogenedens sp. (assembly GCA_035370665.1). Taxonomy (GTDB): domain Bacteria; phylum Hydrogenedentota; class Hydrogenedentia; order Hydrogenedentales; family Hydrogenedentaceae; genus Hydrogenedens. The sequence continues at coordinate 2,886 of DAOOVZ010000232.1, read as the reverse complement.
CTCCCTTTTTCACCGTATACATCAATTCGAAAGACTGATTGATTTACTCCACCTTTAGAAAAGATACCTGCGTTCAAGAAAGGTAGCAGGAATGAGGTTAAAATTTCCCGTTTTCTGGGTGTGTCTGTCAATCCAAGCCGACCCAAAAAAGTGGCTAAACGGGCTATGTAGGATGGATGGATGCCTCCATGTAAGGAGACATATTTTAAATTAGGCAGATTTCGAGGCACGGAAACAGATTCAGCGTGTCCTGTGATATATACAGGTAACTTGCCAATAGGCTCTGGAAATTCAACAATTTTCTGTTCAGTTCCTGTTTTGATGCGGACTTCTTTACCATCTCGCCATTGCAGAGTATAACCACTGAAAATATGTAGCACATGCTTTACATTGGCAGGTCCAATGTCTTCATCCGAGCCACCAGCCCAGTTAATCTCGATACGTTCCGGCTTATCAATAGAGAGATAACCCTTCTTTGCAAGTAAATTAGTTATACCAGGTGAATTCCCCAATCCGGCGATAACTGTGATACCTGCTGCTTTTGCATTCTCATTTAGCGAGACCGCTTGCAGATAAGCGTCATAGTCATCACAGATACTTACATAATTGACCTTAGCCTCAATACATGCGGTAATAATATCCTTTTCGAACATATAAAACGGACCAATAAAACCAAGTGCAACATCATGTCCTTTGATTGCTTCAATGAGCGAGGATTTATCTTTAGCATTAACAAATTTTGCAGAAAATTTACTTCCAAACTTCTCTGAAATCTTTTTTGCCTTTTGCAGGTTAATATCAGCCACTGTAACCGCAAAAACCTCTTCATTGATGGAGAGCAATTGGAGTGCAACTCTTGCCATATCCCCACATCCACCCAAAACGCATATTTTCATATAAAGTTTCCTTAAATACTGTAATGTAATTATAAAACAAATATTGTGTTTCCCCTCTTTGCGGACTTTGTGTCTTATTTGGCACCCTTTGTGGTTTATTTTTTAAATTAAAAAATAAATAAAAAGCTATCATTAAATTTCTATGCCCAATAACTTAATTTTTCAAAACTCTTGAAAAATTAATTAATATCCCAAATAAAAATAGCAAGCAAAATTGTTAACACATTGCAATTTTATTAGATGACAAAAAAAATGCGCCCCACAGGGAGGCGCTACGCTTGACCTCATCGGCTACACGTACGGAGCAAAACTCCTTACTATGTTAAGAGGAGAAATGCTCGCTCTGCTATAATCTAAAATAAATTATATCAAAAAAAATTTGACATGTCAAATAAAACATGGTAAATTATTATAATAAATTATTTACAAATATATAATCCTTGAAAGGGAAGTTCAAATTATGAGTGAACAAAACAATGTTAGTCCTTATGTGTTAGGTCTTGATTTAGGTTCCAATTCTATTGGTTGGTCCCTGATTAAACTGGATGAAAACGACAATCCTTGTGGACTTGAAAATGTCGGTGTCCGTGTGTTCGAAGCAGGAATGGAAGGACTATACGAAAAAGGGAAAGAAGATTCACGGAACAAAAAACGGCGTGATGCTCGCCTGGCACGCCGTCAGATAGAACGCCGCTCACGAAGGTATCGCAAATTAGCAAATCTCCTTCAAAGATTAGGATTATTGCCCCCGGGGAATTTAAGTATCAGTTCCGAAAGGCAGAAATTTTTTGAAGAACTGGACAAGCAACTACGGGAAATGTTTATCCCTTCTGATATACCCGAAACAGAGAAAAACCGTCTACACCAGATATTTTTATATTACTTAAGGTCTCTGGCTGTGGAGCAAAAGATAGAACCTTACGCATTAGGGCGTATTCTATACCATCTGGGACAACGACGCGGTTTTTTGAGCAACCGTCGTGGACAAAAGCAAGATGATGAAGAGCGTGGAAAGGTTAAACAAGGCATTGCAGAAATTCGGAACGAAATGACTCGATTGGGTGCAGAAACATTAGGTAGATATTTCGCAAAAATTGACCCAACCGATATAAATCAAAAACGGATACGGGGACGCTGGACTGCACGCGATATGTATGAGCAAGAGTTTTATACCATCTGGGAACATCAATCACAATACTATCCTGAATTGCTGACAGAAGATAATAAAAAACAGGTCTTTCAAACTATATTTTCCCAACGACCTCTAAAATCGCAAAAAGAAAAAATTGGTTTTTGCCAGTTCGAATGTATAGCCCGAGGCGCAATACGCAACCGACGACGGGCTCCATGGATTATTCTTAAAGCACAACGCTTCAGACTATTACAAAAGGTAAATGACCTGCTCATCAAAGAGGAAGGGTCTGATAAAAGACCACTGACAGATGAAGAGAGAAAATTAGTTATTGACTATCTTGAAAAAAATGGAAATACCACCTTTGCTCAACTAAAAAAACTTTTAAAGTTACCTCAAAAAGCAAAATTTAATCTGGAAGAAGGTGGTGAAAAGAAAATTCCCGGCAACAGAACGGCAAGTGCGATTCGTGAGATTATCGGTGAACGATGGGATAACATGACCCCAGAAGAACACGATAAACTCGTTGAAGATATATACTCAATCGTTAGTAATAAGGCTTTGAAAAAACGATTAATGAACCACTGGAAATTTAGCGAAACAGAAGCAGAGCAATTATCAGAAATGGCAATCGAAGACGGCTATTGCAATCTATCCCGACAGGCAATAGATAAATTCCTGCCCGAACTGGAAGCAGGTAAACTATACGGAGAACTTGTCAAAGTCATATACGGAATGGATGAACTCCGTGACGATATTAGAGTCGAATTACTTCCACCATTAGAAGAAGCACCTATCGGCGAAATTCGCAATCCAACAGTAACTCGCACATTAGCAGAAATGCGGAAGGTTATCAAC
>DAOOVZ010000231.1:0-3884 GCA_035370665.1 Candidatus Hydrogenedens sp. | reverse complement strand
AGAAAATTGTATTTTATACTATTGGTATACCAGAATCCTGTGGTTTTGCAGTTATGTTGACGCTTGATAATGAGTTCTCTTAATTTAAAGCCAGCGGACAGATAAACATTTATAAGTTTAAATCCTAACGGAATTATATGTTTTTTCCTTCGAGTATCTCCTATTAATATTGCACAGTGTCCGCCAGGATTTAGCACTCTAAAACTTTCTTGGGCGACCTTCGACATTTCATTTAAAAATTCATCTATGTCAAGAAAAGATAAATCTTTATCCATAGAATTGGTGTAATGGATTATGTTTGCATAAGGAGGATGGGCACAAATTAAATCTATGGAATTGTCGTTCAGAAAAGATAAATCTCTGGCATCACCGACTAAAACCTGTGGTTCATAGATTCCAGAATGATTTCCTTTATCAAAGAGTGTTAACTGTGGTAATTCCAGAGTGAAATCTAAATTCTTTTTTGCCAGTTCAATTGCTTTTTCATTGATGTCTAATGCTATACACTTTCTGCCCAAAAGTTTACATTCCACAGCGGTTGTGCCTGCACCACAGAAATAATCCAGAACTATTTCACCAGGTTGAGAATATCGTAATATCAAGTTTCGTGGAATATAAGGAGACCAATTTCCACGATATTCCCCATTATGAGTTGCCCAATTGCCTCTCTGTCTAAAACTCCACACTGTAGTCTGCTCTTCTTGAAAATTTTTAGGTTCAAGTGCCTTTATCCTTTTTGGAGTCTTCAAAACACTAATATTGATACCATGTGTTTTAGTAATAAGATTCTCAATGTATCTGAATGTAACCCCATACTTCTTACCGATTTCTAAATCGGGGGTCCCTTTTAATTTTTCTTGCAAGATTGTTTCTTGTAGTTCCTTTTCGTCTTTAAAACTTATTTTGGGGCTACTCATTATATAAATCTTCTTATAATGTTATCGTATTTATCTAATGAAGATGTTCTCTTAACAATTTCCTTAAAAATTGAATCTTCATCTTTCTATTATATCGAAACTCTGCCTCAAATTTTTACTCTATTTGGTTTTTAGGTGTTTGTCAAGCCAGGCGAAGGCTTCTTCCTGCATGGTTTTGTTGAATACATGGGGTTCGTCCCAGATTTTTGTGTATAGGTTTGCGGACTTGTTTTGTGTATCCCATATCTTGTGCATAATTTTGTGTGCCTCTTCTACCCCTTCAATAGGGAAAAGTGAATCTTTCTTGCCATTGAAGAACAGCATTGGTTTGGGGCATGCTAATCCTGCCACATCGGGTATGTCCAGATATTGATATAGGTTGGGCGCCAGCATGGAATAGGCAGACTGTCCACGGGTCTGATTATTGTCAGGCACGATTAAGGTAGGTGTAGTCGCCAGCCAGCAAATAGCACAGCCTACTTTTACATTATCCGATAGGGCACTCAACATCCATGTGCGGTGTGCGCCCATAGAAAGTCCTACTGCCCCGATATGGTCGCTGTCTACCTCAAGCAAACTCGCCAAAAATTCTGCGGAACGAATATCGTCCCAGGTGATAATCCCTAACCATGAAGTCCCTAAATGAAAAATATTTGAACCCAACTGCTGTTGATTTTCATACTTGCTACCTTCACATTCCTGCCTTGCACCCCAGAATAACGCATCAATCACTAATACGACATATCCGCGTGTGGCAAGTTCGTCTCCAACAAATCTACCTTCATAACACTGCCCAACCCAATCCAGAGCATCTTTCATGACTTCCTCACTCTCTGCAATAGGTCGGACTACCTTCTCCTTGCCAATACTGAAATGGGCACCGTGGTCATGCAGACATATCACCGCTGGAAATGGTGGTGTCCCTTTAGGAATAAGCAGATACGCAGGGATTCGTTCCCACTCGGATATGTTGATTTTTAACTTCTTTGCGGTATAACTTCCGCGGTCTTCTTCACAAATCCATTCGGGATTGAAAAAGGTAAATGGCGGAGGATAGCCCAATGTTTCAAAAACCTTTTTCTGTCCTTCTCTTTTCCATGCTCCGAAATCTGGAAACTTGCCCGGGTCATAACGGAGGGCGGGAACATAATTGCTTAAAAATTGTGAGGTAAATTTTGGTAATCCCTTTTCGATAGAACAGTCTCTATCCTGACTTTTTGGTGGTTGCTCTGGATGCTGTTGTAACCGTTGCAATAATGTCCGCAATTCTGCCTTTTTAGGGGATAATACATTGGAAGCATTTCTATTCTGCAAGTAATAGTCAAGAACAGAACTAAAATAAACCACGCCCTCAGGTGGTACATAATCGCCACAGGTTACTTGTCCTTCTGTATAGTCCCTTGTGTAGTCCCGCTCATCAAATTTTTTGTAAATCTCGCCAAGATTTTTACCTGCTTCTACTTTGCCCGTGGCATATTCCCAGGCTCCGAGAGAACTCAGAACACATTGATTTAATGTCAATCCAGCAATTCGTGCTTGCAATACTGTCTCGATAGCGTCCAGGCACAGTTCAAGGTAAGGTGATTTGCCCTTCAGCACTTTGCAGGCATTGGCTATCTGGTGTGCATGTTCTATACCCTGACTTATTATTATCCATGTGGAGCGTGGATGGGGATAACGCCAGCCACCAGCAGGGTCTACTGTTTCTGCCATATATTTCGCCACGGCTTCAATGGTCTCATACAGGCGTGGCTCACTTGGATATTCCATATATAAATCAGGTAAACCTTGCAAGGCATAACCTAAAATATATGGCTTAGGAAATGGGTTATTATAGCCTGTTCGGTCATCATCAATGAATGGCAACTCTTTTTGAATTGGCTCTCCCCCCTGTGAAAATAAATTATCTTCTGACAATTTTTCTCGCAATTCCTGGAATAGACGCAATGCTTTTTCTGCATATTCAACTTTACCTAACGCCTTATAAAGCAGCATAAAATCCTTTACCGCACCTATATTCCTGCATTCACCTGTATTTGCGTGAACATGCTCCTTTGCATAAGCAACCTGTGCATTCAGCGTGCATGAATAAAACGGGTCTCCTGTTTCTTCATAAGCGAGCAGAAAATTTTCAATCCCCTTTGTGCAAAAAGTTACAGAATCATTAGAACGCCACATAAAATTTTTATCGTCTGCATGCAATTTTGGATTGTTCGCAGTAATGTTGTTATAACGAGTTCCGCCGAAAGTAGATTTATTAAGGTCGCCCCACCATACAGAAAGTTGTGCATAGTTTTGACACCAGAGCATAAAGGTCTTCCGTATATGTTCGCTGCATGTCCTTAAATATTCATAAAAAATCTCTGTATTGTGGTTAAGGCGATTCATACCAAAAACAGCATTTTGGGGCATAGTGCTGACATTTCCAAAGTCATCTCCATATAGCCGCACTGTTGCCATTGCGTTTCTATGCCAGCGAACAACTTCTCGCAAAATTTCATTTTCAGGTTCAGGGCATTCATCAAAGTCATATACAGCACTGCATAGAGATACAGAGAAATTGGCTTTTACAGGAGGTTCTAACAACTCATTCCAGGCAGGCAATTCAGAAGAACCTACATACACATTTGCCATTCGCCATGCCATTGGTTGGTGTGGCACTTTATCAATATCTCTACTTCGCAAATAGACAATTTTCCATGCTGTATCTGTTTTTTCACCAGTTATAATACCCTTCCGCCATGCTGCTGCATCTGGAAAACAAATCTTTCGATTATCCGCCAAAAATGAGATTTCCCTGCCTGTATTCAACTCATGCGCCCATGTATTTTCAACCTGCGTATTGTTTCCTTCTATCGTCTTTGACAGGTTTCCATTGCCCTCTATACCTATCCCAAATTCAGGTGCATACCCATCTTCATTTGCAAATCGTTGAAGAAGCACACGAACAGCAAATTGCCCTGTGGA
>DAOOVZ010000230.1:0-3947 GCA_035370665.1 Candidatus Hydrogenedens sp. | reverse complement strand
TATGAAAGTTTACCTAACTTTTTTGTCCCTGCCATTTTATTTCTCCCACTTACGGAACCGCCTTATCCAGGTGTAATTCTTCCTTGTGGACATTCATTAGAAGCCAAAGGTAGTCCTGATTATCAGAAATTAGGAATTTTATTAGCCGAAAATGGGATAGCCGCTTTGATATATGACCCTCCTGGACAGGGTGAATGTATTACCTTTATAAAAGAAGATGGCAAGCCTGAATTTTGGGGAACTACGGAACACACGGTTGTTGGTTTAGGATGTATCCTTTTAGGCTCAAACTATGCCAAATACGAGATATGGAATGGTGTGAGAGCCCTTGACTATTTAGCGACGAGGGAAGACATTAAAAAAGAAAAATTTGGTTGTTCAGGCTGTTCAGGCGGTGGAACTCAAACCACTTATCTTATGGCTCTGGAACCTCGAATTTACGTTGCGGCACCTTCCTGTTATTTAACCTCCTGTGAAAGGTTGCTAAATACTATTGGTCCGCAAGACGCTGAACAAAATATTTTTTCGCAAATAAAATACGGCTATAACCATTCTGATTATATTTTTATGCACGCTCCTAATCCTGTTTTAGTTTGTTGTGCTACGCGAGATTTTTTCGATATTTCTGGGACCTGGGATACCTTCCGTGAGGCAAAAAGACTTTATTCAAAATTAGGGGTAAATCAACTCTGCGATTTGATTGAGGTAGATACTGAACATGGACTTGGTAAGGCACAATGTGAAGAAATTGTGGAAAGAATGCTTTTATGGTTAGAAGGGATTAATAAAGAGGTTGAGGAACAAATAGAGGATTCAGAACTTCTAACTAAAGAAGAATATCAAGCCTGCAAGAGTGGAAATGTCAGTGAAATACCCAATGCCACAAACATTGTTAATATGAATCGAGAGAAGGAGAAAGAATATGCAAAAATTAGAGAGAGTCGTTGGAACTCGTATTCCCTGACAGAGAAACAATCAAAGGTTAGAGAAATTATCAATGTTGTAGATTATAATTCTACGCCTGACCCTGTTGTTGACGAGTTGGAGAGGTTAGACTCAAAACCAATCCCTGAGGCAAAGTCAATTATTCCCTTCATAATTAAGCCGGAAGAAAATATTGTTCTACCTGGTTTTCTGTTTGAATCGGAACAGTCTGTCATAAGTGTGATTATCTATACACATCCAGAAGGGAAGGGACATGACCCAAATCGCATTCAGGACTACTTGAAGAAGGGAGTATATGTCTGTGCTGTGGATTTGAGAGGGACAGGTGAAACTGTTCCTATTCACAGTAAAAATGATATGAGCAAAATCGTGGGTCAAGGCTGGGAAGATTCCTTTGGTGCGTATTTGATTGGTAAATCCTATGTCGGCATGCGAGTCTCCGATTATTTTGCTATTATCAAATATTTGAAAAAGAAGTATGAAAACGAGGTGCAGATAGGGATTGATGCCACAGGAATCCTTTGTGTTCCTGCGATACATTCTGCCTTTCTCCTTTTGCCGCAGAGTATTGAATTGAATTTAACAGGACTTATCAGTTGGAGCGAAACTATAGAGAACCCGCGTATTCAAGGACAGATAACCAATGTCGTTCATGGTGTATTGCAGGAGTATGATATTCCACAACTGTTGTCAGAATTCCCTGATGGTAAAGTGACAGTTCAAAAGACTGTGCCACCTACCTTCTAAGAAGTAAATACATTAATGGTAGCAAATATAATTTTAATAGTATATGCAAGCACATTCATTTTTTCATCTCCACAATCCGACATAACAGAAGGTAACAATACCAGTAATATGGCAAAGGGTAGAGATGAGAGAGCAGTTTCTTTAGAGTCAAATGAATTTGAAAATAGTCGTTGGTTCTGGTTTGTAAGCCTTATGAATCCTTATCTCAACCTGGAAGAAAAAGAGAGACCTGTTAAAGAATTATTTGACCCAATTATGAGTTTTATTGCTCCAGAACAAAAACCGGTTAAAACGGTAAACGATTATCAAGATGATTTTTTGATTTGGGCGCCTTATGTAGGACTTGGCTATCAAATAAATCGCAAGTGGGCAGTAACTGTTCAAGGAGGTGGAGAAGGAGGAATACTTCGGACTAAACAAACCCATCTTTCTATACTTTTAGTGCCATTGCACACAGACTTTGAGATACAGTGTGGTGATTTATATTGTGGGACAAGTGCTTATTATTCTCCCTGGGGTTCGCCTGAACATCGGAAGTTTAATAATTGGAAAGAACGACTGAAATCTGCCCGTCCATATATTTCTATGTCCCTTGTTTTTACTCATCTTACTTATGATGCAAAAGTAAAAGCAAAGCTTTTACCACTCTTACCTATTGTTGATTTAAATCCTTCTGAAACCTGGCACACAGTTAATCTGGATACTAATGTTGGCTTTGAAATACCTTTAAATGAGCGAGATGAAATTTTATTTTCTTTTGGAGGTTCAGTTGCCCCTATTAGTGAAGATAACGATTTTTCCTTTTCAATACAATTCAAAAGGTTTCTACACAAGAAAAAGCAGAATAAGTAAGGTGTTTAAAGGCTTTGATGATTACACTCTTTAATTCAAGATGAGTTCTGCAATGAATTCTTGTCCTGTGGGTTTTTTTAGGATAAAACCTAATTTGGCACATACCCGTAACATAGAGCGATTTTCAGGCAGGATTGTTCCATATACCCGATGTATGCCCTCTGCTCTGGAAATTTGTATAAGTCGTCGCAACATCTCTGTTCCTAATCCACGCCCTTGATAAAGGTCGCTAATCATTAAAGCGAATTCTGCGTCTGTTGTGCCATGTATCTTTACTATCCTGCCAACGCCGAGTATTGAAGGCTCTCCTGTTTTCTTATCCTTTTTTACTGCAATTAAAGCGATACTGCGGTCATAGTCTATAAAACAGAGTTCAGTCAGTCGTTCATGTTGAGTCCGAACATGTAGTGGTTGCAACTGAAAATAACGGAAGTAAATCGTATTATCACTTAGCGTCTCATGAAAACGAATCATAAGTGTTTCATCTTCAGGACGAATAGGACGAAGTATAATTTCATCACCTTTACGCGATGTCCAACTGTATGTATATTCATTAGGATAAGGGCGAATTGCTAATTTTGGAAGGGTATCTATGGGTGAATCAAGAGGGTATAGCGAAATAGAGGCGTTCAATGCTACAATACGCTTCGGGGATATAACAATTGGATTTATTTCCATTTCTTGTATTAGTCGGTACTCGCAAATCATATAACTTAACTGCACAAGTATGTTTTCTAATTTTTCAATTTGGAATCCTTTACATATTCTCTCTGCTTTCAGTGCTTTGTAAATTTCTGTCCCTTCAATCATTCTACGGGATAAGGTTGTATTTAATGGAGGCAATCCTATTGCACGGTCTTCAAATATAGAGAACATCTTACCCCCTGAACCAAAATAGATATAGGGACCAAATAGTGGGTCGATATTGCTTCCAATACAAATTTCAATTCCATCCTGCGGGACTAATGGCTGAACAGCAATACCCGGAAAGGCACATGCTTCTTTGCCATTAGTCACAAAGTTAATCAAAGTATGGAATGCCTTTCTGACAGCATCCTCATCATGTAAATTTAATAGAACACCGCCTGGGTCTCTATGAATTTTTTCTGAAAGAAAAACTCGTTGTAGCACTACGGGATAGCCAATATGCTTTGCAATATGCACGGCTTCTGTTTCGTCATGAGCAATATGTGTTTCAATCAGATTGATACCATACGCGGACAGAGCATCTCTGGTTGCAGATGGAGGCAGAACCCTTTGTCCCTGGCGTATTGCATATTCGATTGTAGTTTTTGCAAGCAGTCTTTGGGATACATGTTCACTTGTCTCTTCATGAGCACTTGGAGTTTCATACAAGCCTTTTAATTGGTAGGAATAATGCCACATGGAATGGAATACCCTTG
>DAOOVZ010000229.1:0-3973 GCA_035370665.1 Candidatus Hydrogenedens sp. | reverse complement strand
CTTCTGGAATACCTTCAGGAGTGCCTTCAACTACGCCTTCTGGGGTCCCTTCAGGGATTCCTTCAACTACACCTTCTATAACACCTTCGATAGAACCTTCACCTTCAATAGATGGAAGGAAATCTTCACAATCAAGGACGCCATTTAAATTCTTATCTACTGCATTCAGTTGGTCTGCTGTAATATTTGAATTTAAACCATGTAATTCGTCTAATGTAAGGATATTATCATTGTTTGAATCTAAACCCGGCAATAGATTAAATATTGACTGAACTTTTACAAATTCATCCAGAGATAGTTGATTATCCTTATTAGAATCTACCAAAAGCCATAATGGAGCAATAATAATATCACTCCAACCTGTTATAGACTTTAGTTCACTTTTAGAAATCATACCATTATTATCCGTATCTCCAAACATAATCAGGATAGCGTAATAGTGGGTTATATCATCAATATCACAAGAAATAGGCTCACCCTCTACCACTCCTTCAGGGGTCCCTTCAAATACACCTTCACCTTCCACTATGCCTTCGGGAGTGCCTTCAGGAATACCTTCAATAACACCTTCGGGAATGCCTTCAACTACGCCTTCGGGTATGCCTTCAGCCACTCCTTCGGGGGTCCCTTCAGGGATACCTTCACCTTCAGGGGTTCCTTCGGGAGTGCCTTCACCTTCTTGGAAGTAAGGTTCAAAATCATAACAATCTAACAAGCCATTTTGATTAAGGTCAACAGCATTTAATTGCTCTTGTGTTATTGAAGAATTTAATCCTTGTAATTCACTTAAAGTTAATATATCATCATTATCAGAATCTATATTAACTAACAAATCATATATCCACTTAACAGAAGAGAATTCATCAAGACTTAACTGATTGTCTCCATTAGAATCAACCAGTCCCCATAGAGTCAGAACTATATCACTCAATCCTGTAATAGCCTTAAATTCTTCCTTAGATAACAGTCCATTGCCATCTGTATCACCAAACATTATTAATACATAATAATAATGTGTATAATCTGCAATATCACAAGGTGCTTCTCCCTCATAAGTTCCCGGACAAGGTGTGCAACCGCCACCATCAGTAGTTTGGTTAATATCAAGAGCAGTAAGGACGAAAGCATCATAGTTCTGCGGGTCGGTTACTATTGCGTTATATTCACCCAGATTACAGACTTCATCAAAATCAGGGTCTCCATTAGAAGCGAGGTATTGACCTGCCGTTAGGTCATATTCATTAAGAGTTAATTCACCACCAAAAATTCCTAATAGAGTGTTAATCACCCCCACAATAGAATCAATAAAAGACTGTTCACCTATTGTTAGAACACCTGCTAAAACATTAACAAAAGTGTCATTTGGAAAGACATAACCGATAAGCGGTATGGACTGCCATTTGTTCTGTGCCACTACACGATTATTCATATACGCATTCCGAACACAGCAAAACATGGGTTGTTCTGGATGTGCAAGAACATAATCCAACAATCTTGCCTGTGCCACATCGGCTAATCCATTGCCATCTAAATCCACTGTATCCGGATTTACTCCAAGGAAAGAAGCGATATTGTAAAGACCACGCAATGCAGTTTCAAAACCTGAACTTACAGGTGTTGAAGAACAAGTTTGCCAGCACCAATCTGCATAGCACGAATCAGGAACAGGTCCGCGAATGTCTACGCAATCTAAATATCCATTATCGTCAATATCAAACTCGTCAAATGTTGCCTGTGTTATTTTACTACTTAATTGCTGAATTTCTGATAGAGTTACCTGATTATTTCCATCATCGTCCAAATCCGCAGGGAGCAAACTACCTAAACGATAACTTCCAGCAAATTCTTCAAAAGATAGATAGCCGTCGCCATCTTTGTCAATCAACCGCCAGCCTAAATCTAACAAAAAACCAGTTACAAACGCTTTTAACTCACTTTTTGATAATTTTCCATCCTTATCTGTATCACCAAACATTACCAACAAAGCATAATAGTTTTCGTCCGAACGCATATCACAGGGAGGTGGTCCAACACTGCCTTCTCCATCTCCTTCGATAGTTCCTTCTGTTCCACAAGAAGGACATCCTCCATAATATTCTGTTACACCTGAATCGGTTGCTGCATTGACAAAAGCATCGAAGTCAGCAGGTGTATTAATTACCCATGCCTTATATTCTCCAATATTACAAATCCCATCTAAATCCGCATCACCTTTAGCATTCAAATACACAATGTTTGAGCCATTCAATTCTAACAAGGATAAATCAGGCAAATTAGGGATAATCCAGCCTAATGCTGTGATAACAGTATTAATAATCCCTGTGTTTCCCATCGTTGATAATGCAGCAAAGAAGGTCTTCATTCCTTCCAGGTCTGGTGGTGAACCTAAATAAGAGGGCCAGCCAGCATTAATAGCCAATGCCAATGCTTCAACCTTTACACGATTTGCTACATAAGCCCAGTAAATACATGTCTGAGTAGGAATCCCATAAATGCCAGGGATAGATGGTGTGCTCATAATTGTATCGAATAGTCGAGCCTGTGCTGTATCCTTCATCCCATCGAAATCCAAATCCAAATTGTCAGGATTTCCTCCAATAAACGGGATTTTTGCATACATATCGCGCAGTGAAGTTTCAAAACTCTCTGTATACAGGGGACCTGGAATGAGATTGCTACATGAAGGAATGTTGCAATAATCCACTTCTGCGTCTGTCTGGGAATAAGACGGAAAAGAACAAATTAAAAACACACCTAATAAAAACATTACACAAATACATTTTTCATTTACACTCTGTCTACTTCTCATAAATTACACTCCTTGTGTATTCTCATTTTTTAATGATTAATTATAACATAAAATATAATACTGCAAAAAATAAAATAAGTTGAAAAATAAAATTAACAATAAAAAGATAGTATAATACAAAAAATGGGAAGTGGCATTTTTATACCTATCACACATCAAATTATTGCTATTGATATTTAAGAACTCATTTTTTTTATTATCGCTTAATTTAAATATTCCTGCCTTTTTGCTATAAAAATATTTAGAGCAAAGTAAAAGTCCATATTTCAATACACAGATTGGGGAGTAATTGTTATTTATTACTCGAGTTTTTAATAAACTATTACTTTTGTCTTTAGTCATATACACCCACAGCCACAAAAATATATTTAATCGGATACCTATATTTTCTTAATTAGTTATATAATAGCATAATTTTAAATCGGATTCAATACCCATTTTAAAAATTTTTTGATAAAATATTTGAATTTTTGAACAGTTATTTTGTTTAAGGGTATAAATATGTTATTGTTATAAACGGTAATTTATGGGATTTATTATGAAATTAGAAGCACGACAATTTTTACAACAACGACAAGAACTACAATTATCTCTTTTTCAGACGCAGGCATTACAGATATTACAGATGCCTACTTTTGAGTTAGAAAGGTATATACAACAGGAGGCAGAGACAAATCCTTTTATTGAATTGAATTATACTTCGCCAGAAGATACGGAAAACGCTGTTGAACAAGAAGACGATGAAAAATCGCTAGTAGAAACAATAAACAAAAATATTTCTGACTCCAATCAAGATGCAGATTCCTACGATGTTGAAGGAAATGAAGTAGAGGTAGAGGACAGAGAAGAGAGTGTTGATGATTACAGGAATGAACACTTTACGGATTTAAGTCGCAATCCTGATATAGATGAATGGATAGAGGACAATTTTAGCAACATAAAATATCGTGAGACCTTACGGAGTTATTTAATCAATCAATTACATATTGAGATTGAGGGTCCCAAAGAAATAGAGATAGGTGAGAGTATTGTTGCGAGCATAGACCACCGAGGCTATTTTGTTGGTAATCTAGATGAAATCGCAAAAGAGTTTAATACTACTCCGGAGAGAGTTGAACAAATATTAAAAAAGATACAAAGTTTTGACCCGCCGGGTATTGGTGC
>DAOOVZ010000228.1:0-3995 GCA_035370665.1 Candidatus Hydrogenedens sp. | reverse complement strand
GTGTTACAGCAGGTCTGGCAATTTATGATACCATGCAATTCATCCGTCCAGAAATCATAACGATTTGCCTTGGTCAAGCAGCAAGCATGGCAGCAGTCTTGATGTCAGCAGGAACATCCGGTAAAAGATATGCCCTGCCTTTTTCACGATTCTTACTCCATCAACTTATGGGAGGCGTGCAGGGACAAGCCACTGATATAGCAATTCAGGCACAAGAAATTGTTCGTATCGGCGAAACCATTGACCAAATCCTCGCTAAACATACAGGACAACCTATTGAAGTCATTCATAAAGATACTGACCGCGACCTCTTCCTCAGTGCCGAAGAAGCCAAAAATTATGGATTGATTGATGAAGTGCTACAACGACAAAAGCCAACAAAAAAATAATACCTAACTGATAAATTAAAAACATGTCAAAAACAGTTGCAATTATAGGCGCTTCTAACAACCGTAATAAATATAGCAACAAAGCGGTTCGTGCATATTTAGATAAAGGTTGGACTGTTTATCCTGTTAATCCCAATCTGCAAGAAGTTGAAGGTATTTCTTGCTATAAATCCATTGAAGAAGTTCCAGAACCCATTGACCGCATTAGCGTATATGTCCCACCTCAAATTGGTATAAATCTACTTCCTGTAATTGCCAGAAAAAAACATAACGAACTCTACATTAATCCCGGTGCAGAAAACAACACACTCATACAAAAAGCCTATGAACTTGGCTTATTACCTATCTATGCTTGCAGTATCATTGCTATCGGTTCCCATCCTTCTTCTTATCCCAACTCATAAAGTTCCACATTCAAAATATTCCATTTAACAAAGTAAAAACCACTAAAAAAATAATTTGGTTAATATAAAAATAATGGTAAGAGTCTGTATCTTTGTTTTTATTAGTTTATTGAGAATCATTTTATTCTTGATGTTATCTATGAATTGTCGAACTTTCTTCACATTCCATTTATGTTCATACGGAAGCACAGATAAAACAGAAAAAGCAACAAACACAATATATATATATATAGCAAACACGATTCATAACTGATTTTTACAAACGCAATAAACTATCCACCCAGAAGTTTACGGCATACCTCATTTAACAATTTTCCATCTACGCGTTCACCCAACTCCTTTTTCATAGCACCTGTCAATTTCCCTGCATGATTCATCTCTGGATGTTCCTCAAGATATTGCTTTACTCGTTGTATGGTCTCATCTCTACTCATCTGTTGGGGTAGAAACTCTTCAATAACTGCTATTTCCTTCTCTAACTTTGCTACTTCCTCAGGCTTTCCCAACTGTTTATAAGTTTCAATACTCTCCTTGCGTTTCCGCACCTCACTGCGTAAAGTGGATATTGCTTCATCCTCTGACATCTCTTCTGTCCGAGCCGTTGATTTTTCCTTTAACAATAATGCCGATTTGACCATACGCAATGTTTCCAGCCGAACCATATCCCTTTCCTTCATAGCCGTCTTCATTGCTTCCTGAACCTGATTCATTATACTCATATTTCAAACTCCTACTTAATAAATTGCTCCTTGTTTAACTTTTCTATTCTTGCGATTATATCGAAATATACAAACATTATCAAGAACATAAATTATTAAACTAATAATGTCCGGTTTGTATTACAAAAGAACATTCCTTTCCTATTAGATATAGAAATTTAAACTGTATATAAAAAATCAGTTTTAATTGTTGCGAATACAAACTATTCCAATTGCTTAACTCCAAATTCTATCATCATACATAATTTCTTTGACAAATATCAGAGTCTATAATTTTTTAACAGGAGAAATTGCTCTAGGAGGCTATTTTTTAGTATAAAGTAATTACTATAAAATAAGAGGTGTTTTAATTATGTTAACTATTGTGATTATTGTTGTTCTTGTGTTGTTGATTGTTATTTGTGTTTATGGCTATTTAGTATGGAATATATCAAATCAGGAAAATATTGGAACAAATGAAATATATTATGTCCGCTCAAAGGATTTATGGGAAATTCGACTGTGTCGGTTCCGAAAAGGTTCAGATAAAAGTCCACCTATTTTATTTGTTCATGGATTCGGCTCCAATCAGAACAATTTTCTTACACCTCACGGATATAGTATTGTGGACTATCTGAAAGAGCATGGCTTTGATTGCTGGACATTGGACATGCGAGGTTGTAAATCTTCAAAGCCTCCTTTTGAAAAGAGCCATAAAGACGCTGCCGTAGATGATGTGCTTGCTTATGACCTACCTGCTGTAATTGATTTTATACTGAATACTACAGGACATAAGAAATTATTCTGGTTAGGTCATTCGTTGGGAGGGATGTTGCTCTACGCTTATCTTCTACATCATGGTAATAGTAAAATTGCTGGGGGTATAACTCTGGGTGCTCCTATTGGCTTTTTGAATACTGATATAAAAATTCCTTCGTTTGTGGTCAAAATTGGGAAACACTTCGCAAAAGTAATTTTTTTGTTTGCACGAATGCTTATTCCTATATTAAAAACTTTTAAAATGGGCAACTCCCTTTTCCCAATAAATCCTTACAATATTCATCCCAATATGACTGCATGGGATTTGTGTAAGATGGTTGAACCTCCCTGCCCAAAGATGATAGAGGAAATGGCGGTATGGGTAAAGGAGAAGAAATGGATAATGCTAAATGGAAAATTGAATGTGCTGGAACATATAAACGAAATAGATATACCCATATTACTTTTTTATGCACCCCAAGACCCTTTTGTTAATTTAGAAACGGCTAAAGAATTCTTTAATTCGCTAAAATCCCAGGATAAACAAATGCTGATTCTTGCAAAAGAGTTTGGTTGCAAGCATGATTATAATCATTGTGACCTGGCTTTTGGAGAAAATGGTGAGGAAGAGGTATTTGTCCCTGTTTGTAATTGGTTAGAAAAACATACCAGTAAAAAATCAAAAACTACAAAGACTGATACTACTGCAGATAAAACTTTGTAAATTATTTGTTTAAAAAAGTGAATAGACACTTCTATCTGTGTATTCAAATTGAGTATCATAATTATTGGTTTATAAAATAAGTTTTAAATTTAATAATATCTTTATCCTATAGTAAGGAAAAATTATGTGAGTAATCTAAATTCAAGGAGAGATTTTTTCAAAACAGCCATATTAGGTTCAATGTTAATTCAACCTTCCTTATTTAATGCCTTTTCAAACACTGAAACGAAAACTTACAGTAGCCAAACGATAAAAATTGTCATTTTTTCTAAATGTCTACAAAATCTTGATTGGCAAGAACTTGCTCAAGCATGCAAAGAGTGTGGACTGGATGGGGTAGATTTAACGGTGCGAGATGGTGGTCATGTAATACCGGAGAAGGTCGAGACGGATTTACCCAAAGTAGTTGATATTTTCCATAAGGCAAATCTTGAAGTGCCCATGTTGACGACACGAATGTTAAGTGCAGATGACCCCTTTACCGAATCTATTCTAAAGACAGCAGGTGCTTTGAATATTCACTATGTCCGTATAGGATATCATAAGTATAATGACAATTTAGACATGCAAGAACAGATACAAAAAGTGAAAAAAGACTTGCATGCTCTAACGGCGATTGCAGAAAAATACAAAGTTGTTCTGGGGTATCATAATCATAGTGGATTTGATAATTTTGGTGGACCTATCTGGGATTTATTATCTGTCTTTCAGTCTATAAATTCTCCTTTTCTTGGTTCTAATTTTGATATTGGACATGCAAAGGCAGAAGGCTTTAATGGTGTCTGGAAAACAAATACCGTTGCAATGCTACCCTGGATTCGCATGATAGCCGTTAAAGATTTCATAGTAAAAAATCACAAAGTAGAATGGGTCCCATTAGGGACTGGATGTGTCCCTGTTAAAGAGATGCTTGAAATCATAATAAAAAAGGGTAGTTTTAATGGTCCTATCTCTCTCCATACGGAGTATAAAATAAAAACGCAGGCAGAAGCACTGGAATATATCAAAACTTCTACACAAA
>DAOOVZ010000227.1:0-4016 GCA_035370665.1 Candidatus Hydrogenedens sp. | reverse complement strand
TTAACCCTATTCTAAATAGACTACATCCCCTTACACTTTTAGCGGACAGTAGTGAATTAAGATAATTTAATTACAAAGAAGACAATAAATACTTAGGTAAAAAATAGTATTTATACAAGATTATGTATTTGAGATTTCTGAAAATAATTTTTAATTTATTATAATAATTTGTGGAAAGTTAGGGCTCTAAATATTGGCTGTGGGCTTACAGTCTTTTAGTCCAGATTTGTCGTGAAATTAAGGTTATGAATTCGGACCATTTGTCCCCTTTTTTTAAGGTGTCCTGTTCAATTCGTGTCAGGGCATTGGTTTGTGCGTCGAGGTCGTCTAAATGGTGAAGTATCATTGCTTCTAATGTTTTTGGCAGGACAGGGGAACCATTTTCATATTCCCCATGATGGGATAGGATGCAATGTAGTAGATGAAGCCTTAAATCCTCAGGGAAACCATCTATCGTTTTTATCTTTTCTGAAACGATGAGTGCACCTTCTACAATATGTCCAATAAGTCTTCCGGCGTCTGTATAATCAATATATAGTTGGTCAATGGAAAGTTCATGCACTTTGCCGATGTCATGTAGAAAACAAGCAGTGATTAGCAGGTCCTTATTTACCTTTGGATATAACTCACATACTGCCTGAGCAAGTTTTATTAATTCGTAACAGTGGCGAAATAGTCCGCCGCGTAGTTCGTGATGCCATTTTTTTGCAGCAGGTGCACTTTCAAATGCACTCATTAATTTTTGGTCATTACAAAAAGATTGCACCAGTTTTTTTAGCCATGGGTCTTTTATAGAATCAATAATTGTCCACAGTTCTTTTATATAATTATCGGTGTTAGGCATTTCAGGCAAAATTAAATCATCCTTAGAGTATTGTTCATCTGCTAATGGGATAATATTTGTAGCGCGAATCTGTAGTCGGTCTTTATATACTCTGATTGTTCCTTTAACCACAACAACATCTCCGACTTCAATTCTCTGTGCAATTTCTACTGGCTTTTCCCATAGAACGCCGCCCATTTCACCTGTTTTATCACGAATTACAAAGCCTAAAAACTTATCTCCCGATGGTTGGTCTCTTAAGTCTTTTCGAGTGATAATAAAATAGTCGTTTACTTCGTCACCTTCATGTAAATTGGCTATATATTGATTTTTCATATTTTCGTTTCCTTCTTATTATGTCTCAATTTTCTCGTTTATTTTCCTCTTCTGGATTGAACAAAAGCATTTGATTTTCCTCTTTTTTAGTTAAAGATTCAGGAGAAGATTTTAGGTATTTATCTTTATCATCTACAATAGGTTGATAAATACTTTTTATAATCAAAGTTTCGTCTTTTTGTGGAGTTTGTTCTTTTTCCGTTTCTTCTGGGTATAGTCTACTGATAATCTGTTTCTTCTCTTGCCATTCAAAATATCTTTCATGAAATTCAATTAATTGATGGACAAGATTGGTAAAGAGTAGAATGACCGCCTTTTCTGGTATAAAATTCTGCTTATAACTTTGAAGTGTCCAGTTATAAATAGACTTAATCTTGCGGAGTCGGAGTAGGATTTCCTCGTTAGAGAGGTCTATATCCCATTGATAATTTAACAATCTTACTTCTTCCCATCGTTTTTCAAGTTCTTCTAAATAGGGTTTATTCCTATTATTTTTCCAGATAGATATAACCTGTTTTAGTAATAGGATTGATAATGCTACTAAGAGTAGAGAAAACCCTAATGTGATAAGATTTCGCCTGGTCAGAGGTTTATCTCTTTCATAGAATGCAATCGCCATTGGATGAATGTGTAAAAAGGCTGGGGGTATGAATGCTTCAATGTTGTATGTATGGTCAGTAGATAACGATATTGTTTCAGGGGAAAACCATGCCTGCAAAACAGGACGAATTACTGAGTTAGATAATTTATTTGACACAACCAGGACATTTTTAGTGCAAATAATTTTTATGGGTTCATTTAAGTAATTAATAGTTTCTGAGTATAAACCTGGAACCGTCTTGACAAAATCCTCTAATTGTCTAATAGGAACGATTTGATACCAGGATTTGTCTAAAAATTTACGAACTGAGGTGGAATTTCTACCTTCGGACCAAACAAGTGCCTCTATTTCCCCACTGGAAAACGCTTTATCAATATCGTAAAATCGGTTTGTAATTAATTCTGGGGATAAATCAAAATTGTAAAACCGAATTAATCGTTCCATTACATACTTTCCAAGGAATACATCACCAAAAAATCCTATTTTTTTGCCTGCAAGCAACTGAAACTCTGTAATGCCATAATTTTTTGGCGTAACAATATATATAGCCCTTTCACCAGCAGTAGAGATGGGCAAAACTTTGCTATTGTTTAATAAGCAGGATAAAGAGGAAGTAATTGTAATATCGCCTTTCCCATGTATTAGCATTTCAACAGGTGAAGAATTCCTATCACATTCAATTTCCTTAACTACTACCTTCTTGCTATTTTTCCCAAGTGCATCTTTTAACGCTTTCAACCATGCTTTGTCATTCTCATCATTATCAGGAAGTATAATCCTCAAAAATTGTGTTCTAAAAGATAAATTTTCAAGTATATATTTTCTGACAAGGTCTTGAATATAATAAGGTGCCAGAGCAGATAGTATAGATACAAATATTAATAGTAGAAGTGCTATATAATAAAAATAATTAGCATACTGGTTGGATATAAGGCTATGTAGTCTACTTGCAATTCGTGGATATAAAGGCATTATTAAAAATTACCCAAGTTTAACATTCTTTAAATACAAAATTATATTCTGCCTGGTCAAGGTTAGGGGCATTTCTATCCTTTTCTGAAATGACAAGAGGTTCTTTATGCCATTTAATCCCTACTTTGGGACAGCGATATGAGAGAGAACGCTCTGCATCTTTGTTGTAGAAAGAGGTGCATTTGTAGAGGACTATTGTATTATCGCTCTGGCTCAAAAAACCATGTGCAAAACCCACTGGCACCCATAAAAGGCTTAACTCATTACCTGATAGATTAAACCCTTCCCACTTTCCAAAGGTTGGAGAACCTTTACGAAGGTCAACGATGACATCATAAATTTCTCCTGATATGCAACAGACTAACTTGCCCATGCCGTGTGGCTCTAATTGATAGTGCATGCCACGCAATACCCCTTTCTGAGACAAACTTAAATTGTCCTGAACGAAGGTCTCTGTAAATCCTGCCTTTTTCAATTCCTCTGAATGATATAACTCTGTAAAAAAACCACGCATATCTTCAAATCTACCAATTTCAAATAAAGAAACACCTTTTAGTTGTCCATGATAAATATTTTTTAAAATCATGATTTTCCCTTTTTGGTTGTTTATTACAGTTGATAATAAATATCGAAAAGTCTTTTAATATATTACATTTTAACATTCATTTGTCTGTATTACCAAAGCGAAACATAAGAAAGGTTGTTTTATGTTTATGGAATTTGTAGTTTTATTTTTATGCTCTATGATTATGTTAGGCATGGCTTCTACCTCTAATACGGAAGAATGGGAAGACCCAAATATTATTGGCATTAATAAATTGCCTCCCCATTGCACTTTTATACCTTTTCCGTCTGAGGAAATATCTACATATAATAGAACAAAATCGCCTTATTATAATACGCTCACAGGTGATTGGAAGTTCCATTGGGTCCCTGTCCCAGACCAAAAACCCAAAGATTTTTATCAGCCTAATTTTGATGATTCCAGTTGGATAGATATACATGTGCCGTCGCATCCTGAATTATTTGGTTATGGAAAACCGATATATACGAATATTCAGTATCCTTTCTGGCCTATCAACCCTCCGTTCATTCCACATGATGACAATCCAGTATCATCTTACAGAAAAATGTTTGACATTCCGAAAGAGTGGTTAGGCAGGGAAATTCGTCTTGTCTTTGACGGCGTTATGAGTGCGATGTATGTCTGGGTGAACGGAAATTTTGTAGGATATAGTGAAGATAGCATGACACCTGCTGAATTTGATATTACCCCTTTTTTGA
>DAOOVZ010000226.1:0-4069 GCA_035370665.1 Candidatus Hydrogenedens sp. | reverse complement strand
GCATAAGTGTTAACAATATTGCAATCTGGGATGGGACATCATGGTCTACTCCGAATGGCGGTGGGGTAAATGGCTTTGTATATGCCATATTGCCGCAGACAGCCCAATCTGTTTTTATTGGGGGTAATTTTTCAGTTGCAGGAGATAGTGTAACTTCTAATGGACTGGCATGGCTATATTCAGGCAATTGGAAAGAGATTACATCAGGAGTGGATGGTGATAATAAGGAGGTCAGAGCACTGGCACTGGATTCACAAGGTAACTTGTATGTGGGTGGAAATTTTCATACAGCAGGGAGTGTCCAAAGTTATAATATTGCAAAACTTAAAAAACCACCTGTGTTCACAATAACTTATTCTGCCGATACAGGTGGCACTATTTCAGGTGCAAGTTCTCAAAGTGTTATGCGTGGTGATAATGGGACAGAGGTAACAGCAATAGCCGGACAAGGATATGTGTTTGACCATTGGTCTGATGATTTAACTGCCCACAACCGAACAGATACAAATATAACCGAAAACAAAAGTTTTGTTGCATATTTTAGTGCGGTTAATGAAGGACTCATAGAAGGACAAGTAGAAGGAACACTTGAAGGTGAAGGTCCTGTTGAAGGTGAAGGGATAAACGAAGGCGAGGGAATATTAGAAGGAACTCTGGAAGGTGAAGGAATAACAGAAGGCGAAGGTTCTACAGAAGGAATGATAGAGGGAATGATAGAAGGGACTATAGAGGGGACTATAGAAGGAGTTATAGAAGGAAATGTTGAGGGAATTGTAGAAGGAGAAGGAATGGTCGAGGGAACTATTGAAGGAGAAGGAATCAGCGAAGGAGAGACTGAACTTATAGCATGGATTGAAGGAAATAATTATGTAAATAGAACTGTTGGAGATTCATATATATTCTCAGTTCAAGTTGAAGGTGCTCATGGAGAGTTAGGCTACCAATGGTATTACTGTAAAAATTATAACTGTTCTAATCCGGTTTCATTTCAACAAGCATTAGGACATGAACTTTTTATTGAGAATTTGGCGACAGAAGACACAGGTTGGTATTGGTGTCAGATATCTGACGACTTTGGGGTTGTTGAAACACAGAAAGTATATTTGCAAGTTACTTATGGTTTAAGTTTTAATGTTTCTATCCTATCTTTCGTATTTTCTATGTTTTGTTTACTCAGTGGATATTTTTACTCTAAAATAAAACGAGATAGTTCAAAAGATAGTCAAAATTAAAAGTCTTTTGAGCCTATTAAAAAATCCAATATATTTACCCACAGGAGTTATTGAAGATGAAAAAAAATATTTGTGTAACTCTGTTCCTATTGTGTCTTTTATTCATTTCTCAGGTTCTTTGGGCTAATAATGTTCCCACAACATTTGTGGACTTGAAAAATTTTCATGTTTACCTTGCTGATGATACTGGAAATGAAGTTTTAAAAACTGCTGTTCAAGTTCTTACAGAAGAAATTGCAAGTCGCACAAATGTTCATCTGGAACAAGTATCACAATTTATACCTGATAAAAATTACATACTTTTGACTACAAAAGATTATCTAAATAAGTCATCTTCGTTTGAGAAATGTTCAGAAATAGATTTATTTTCTAAAGAGCCTGGAACACAATTAACATCCGAAGGCTTTGCGATTATTACAGGACAGGATTCAAACAAGACACATCGGCTCTGGATTATAGGGAATGATAATCATGGTGTTCTCTTCGGTGTTGGAAAACTTTTGCGTATATTAAATTACTCTGATGGTTCAATAAAATTGGCACAATCGTTAAGAATCATTGAAAGTCCTGTCTCGTCAATTCGCGGACACCAATTGGGCTATCGAGCAAGAGCAAATTCTTATGACGCGTGGACTGTTGCACAGTTTGACCAATTTATACGGGAGTTGACTTTTTTTGGAGTTAATAGTATTGAAAATATCCCTTTCCAGGATGACGATGAATCACCACTTATGCTTGTTCCGAGGAAAGAGATGAATCGTGCTATGAGTGAAATTTGCAAAAAGTATGGTTTAGATTATTGGGTCTGGACGCCAGCCGATTTTGATTTAAATGATAAAGATAAACGAGAAGAAATGCTAAAAAAACATGAGGAACTGTATCAAAATTGTCCCGTTTTAACTGGTGTATTTTTTCCCGGAGGCGACCCCGGGGACAATCCACCAGAACTGGTGATACCTTTCCTTGAAGAATTGTCAAAACGGCTCAAACTATATCATCCAGAAGCGAAAATATGGTTATCCTTGCAGGGTTTTTCTCTGGCTCAGGCAAGATATGTTTTTGACTATTTGAATCGAGAGAAACCAGATTGGATGGGTGGTCTTTGTGAGGGACCTTCCAGTCCTCCTATAGCCTATCTGCGTCAAAATTTGCCGAAACCCTATCGCCTTCGTATGTATCCTGACATTACTCACAATAAACTCTGTCAATATCCTGTGCCATGGTGGGACATTGCCTTTGCCCTGACAATCGGAAGGGAAGGGATTAATCCACGCCCTGTGCAGTATGCGTATATACATAATTGGTTTCAGTCTTATTGTGATGGATTTATCTCATATTCTGATGGTGTGCATGACGATGTAAACAAAGTGATATGGAGTGCAATGAGTTGGAATCCTCAACAAAAGGTCAGGGATGTGCTTATCGAATATGCAAATGTCTTTTTTGGAACTGATGCTGCTACTTCGTCAGCAGAAGGAATTTTAGCACTGGAAAAAAATTGGCAAGGTAGTGCTATTGATAATGGAGCCATTGAGGGCACATTGAAATTATGGCAAGAATTGGAGCAAAAAGCACCACAATTGAAAGATAATTGGCGGTGGCAGATGTGTTTGGTTCGTGCTTATTACGATACTTATGTAAGAAGAAAGGTTATATACGAACAGCAATTGGAGGAACAATCTAACCTTGTTTTGCAAAGTGTGGATAAAATAAGTTCTGACATGGCAATTCAGAAAGCCAAAGAAATTCTGAATAATGCCGTTTCTCAACCTGCTGCACCAGAGTTGAGAGAAAAAATTATCCAATTGTATGATGACCTTTTTAAGAGTATCCGTTTGCAATCAAGTGTAGATAAATATAATGCAAGTGGTGGAGAGCGAGGCGCCTCATTAGATTATATTGATATCCCATTAAACAATCGCTGGTGGCTAGAAGACCAATTTCAGAAGATTCAGCAATTAGGTTCAGAAGAAGAGAAAAAGGAAAAATTGAAACTAATTGGTTTTTGGGAAAATCCAGGGGAAGGCTCTTTTTATGATGATGTAGGAAATACTGCGAAATCGCCACATATTAAACGCTGTGAAGTGCATTATACCAACCCAGCAGAAGAGGCATGGCCCGAGCCTACTTTGTGGTGGCTCGATAATGGAAAAAGTAGAAATCGGATAGCGTGGATTAGTTCTTTGGAGATTGGCGAAGCGTTATATCAAGGATTAGACCCAACTGCGAAATATGTTCTGCGTATCTCAGGATTTGGGAAACCAAATATCAAAATTGACGGGAAAGAACTGGACAATTCAGATATAAAGGGTATGGAATTAGGAGAGTGGCAGGAGTTCGTGATACCAGAAGAATGTGTCCAAGATATGGAAATTACTGTAAAATGGAGTATTCCTATTGAGGATATACACAAAAATTGGAGACAGCAATCTCGTGTTTGTGAAATGTGGCTTCTAAAAAAGTAGAACTAAATAGATGGTTAAAGGGATATATATAGTATAGGATATATATAATATTGATTAAGGAATATAATAATGGATATGAAAAATTTCTTTAAGCAATTAGACAAAAGTAGCGAAGATGAGTATTTATACATTACGCCGACCACTTTATTTATGTGGTTTGTCGGTGTCCTATTCATGATATTTGCCACTATAAATGGCTTTTTCTAATTTTTTCAACTAAAATTCACACATTTCTTTTATATCCTTTCTAAGATAAATAGTCAATTAAAGTAATGTTTTCTATTATGTGTTTTAATAATATTGTGGACCTTATGTTTTTTACTCTCTTGTAATATTTCTGCCTAAATTAAACAAATTATGTGATGAAATTAG
>DAOOVZ010000225.1:0-4096 GCA_035370665.1 Candidatus Hydrogenedens sp. | reverse complement strand
GTAGAAGACCTATGGAATATACATTTCCTTCCTCTTTTGGTATAGGTGCGGCATATCGCTTCCCTAATGATAAGTTGACATTAAGTTTTGACATTACCCGTTGCGAATGGGACCAATTTGTGATACATGACCCACAAAATAGCAACTGGCTCATGCGGAAGCGTTCAGGTATATCTAATTTGCCCGTAGAATGGAGTCCTCATGACCCAACTTATACCGTCCGAATTGGTGCAGAATATCTGTTCTTCAATCCAAAGAAACCGCGTCAGTCCATACTACCCAGTGTCCGTGTAGGTGCTTTTTATGACCCTGAACCTGCAAGTGGTAGACCTGACCGCTGGTTCGGATTAGGAGAAGGTGATGGCTCTGTTGACAATTATTACGGTATAACGCTCGGTGCAGGCTGCTTAATCAAAAACCGTATTAACATTGATGCAGCGTATGTATATCGCTGGGGAAATAATGTGCGAAAGGATACTTTTGAACTTGTGGGAACAGACGCCGATGTAGAGCAACATCTGTTTTATCTTTCCACCGTTATCTATTTCTGATGTCTTGGCGTATTTGTCATTCGTTTGAGATGATAAAGAATGTCTAACGCCTCTTTGGGAGAAAGTTGGTCTGGGTCTATCTTTCGTAATTCTTCTTCTATGGGACAAGTATGTGAAGTAGTATAAGAATCAAAGAGTGGTAATTGTTGCACCTCTTCTTTGTTCTCGAATTGCCCACTTTCCAGCGAATCCATAATCTCATGGGCACGATGAATTACACTTGTGGGCAAACCTGCTAACTTTGCAACATGAATCCCGTAACTATGGTCTGCTGCACCCTCAAATAAACGATACAAGAATACAATTCGGTCTTTATATTCCCTTACACCTACATTCATATTCACTGCACCATGTAGAAACTTTGTCAACTCTGTAAGTTCGTGATAGTGAGTTGCAAATAATGCCCTTGCCTGGATACGGTCATGAATAAACTCTGCAACAGCCCACGCAATACTAATCCCATCATAAGTGCTCGTGCCTCTTCCTATTTCATCAAGGACAAGCAAACTTCGCTGTGTCGCTGTATTTAGAATGTTGGCTGTCTCAATCATCTCAATCATGAAAGTGCTTTCACCACGGGCAAGATTATCTGATGCACCTACTCGAGTATAAATTCGGTCAACCACTCCTATCTTTGCAGATTCAGCAGGCACAAAACTACCTATTTGTGCCATGAGTGTAATTAAAGCAACTTGTCGCAAATAGGTGGATTTACCAGCCATGTTCGGACCTGTGACTATCATGAGCCGTTTTTCTTGCGTGTTAAGGTAGGTATCATTTGGGACAAATGAACCCGGTCCCAATAAGGTTTCAACAACTGGATGTCGTCCTTCCATAATAACAATTTCATCTGACGAGTTAACCTGAGGCTTGGTATAATTTTGTGAACTTGCAACCTCCGAAAGTGAGAGAAGCACATCAAGCAGTGCAGTATTTTCTGAATTCTTTTGTATCCTTTTTGCCTCAGCAGAGACAGTTTTACGCACTTCTATAAACAGTTCCTCTTCTAAAGCGATACTTCTTTCCTCTGCTGTGAGTATTTCCTCTTCACGCGATTTCAATTCTGGGGTAATAAACCGTTCAGCATTTACAAGTGTTTGTTTACGAATAAAATCTGGCGGAACCGACGCTGCTTGTCCTTTGCTTACCTCGATATAATAGCCAAATACTTTGTTGTAGCCAATTTTCAAGGTCTGGATACCAGTTCGCTCACGTTCCTTCTTTTGCAGGGTAGCAATCCATTCTCGACCACCTCGCATAAGGGAACGGAGATGGTCTAACTGTGCGTTGTATCCATCTTTAAGAATACCTCCATCACTGAGCGAAGCCGGTGGAGATTCTGCAATAGCACTCTCTATGCACCGGACTATTTCAGGCAATTCATCTATATTTTCATAAACATTTTTCAACAGTGCAGATTCACAATGCTCCAATAGTTTCTTCAAGCGAGGTAATCTTTTTAGACAATAGCATAAGGCTCTTATATCACGTGGATTGGTAGTCTGGGCAGTTATCCGTCCTAAAAGTCGTTCTAAATCCCCAAAACCTCTAAGTTGTTCTCGGAGAAATAAACGAAGTTCCCCATCGTTTTTTAACTCCTCAATTGCATTCAGTCTGAGGGTAATCTCGTCAATCTGTTGCAGCGGATAATGTATCCACTGCCGTAATTTCCGTGTGCCCATCGATGTTAAGGTTCGGTCTAATACTCCTAATAAAGTCCCTTGCTTTGAATGGTCGTATAGTGATTCAGTCAGTTCGAGATTCCTTTGAGTATTGCTATCTATAATTACAAAATTAGAAGGTTTATAAATACGAGGCAAATCTAAAAATGGTGTGGAATCGCGTTGAGTTTGGAGCACATATTGAAGCACAGCACCAACCGCTGAGGTAAGTTCTGGACTGTTATCCAAATCCAACCCACGCAAAGTAGATAAACCATAGTATCGCTGAATTTTTTCTGTGCATAATTCCGTATCAAACTTATCATTTGATATTTTTGTTAGAATCAGGTTTGAAAAGAATTTATGAAGCAATTCCTCGATATCTTTGGAAATATTTTCTGGAATTAGCAGTTCTGAAATTGTTAGACGAGTCAGTTCATTGGCTAAAGTTCTTTCATAAGGTGGATTCAACTCGGAAGACATAAATTGTCCTGTGCTAATATCCACCAGAGCAAGTCCTGCCTTCTGTTCACCTACATACAAAGCACCCAGATAATTGTTTACCCCTTCATCAAGAAGTTCTGGTTCTATGATTGTGCCCGGTGTAACAGTTCGCACAATATCACGCTTCACGATACCGCGGGCAACTTTTGGGTCTTCAACCTGCTCACATATCGTTACTGTTTTCCCTGCTTTTATTAAACGGGAGATATAATTATTAACAGAACGAACAGGCACACCACACATAGGCACTTTGCCTTCTTTGGCTTCTCCATCCCTTGAAGTAAGGGCAATCCCTAAAATTTGAGAGGCTTCAAAGGCATCTTCAAAAAACATTTCAAAAAAGTCACCCATGCGGAAAAAAAGCAAAGAATCACCACTTTCTGCTTTGGCACGGAGATACTGCCTCAACATCGGCGTTGCCCGTTCTGGAATAATGTCTGAACTCTTTAACCAATTTTCCTTCTCGTTATGTTCCATCGCTTCTGCTCGCTAAAATATTAGTGAAGGTCATTTAGTCATTGACATAGATATAAATATCTATTTGATGATAGGGGTAAATATTTCTATTTGATTTACATAATTATTTCTTATAGATTAGATTATATTAAGTGTAGGTTTGTAGTGGCAATTTATGAACTACCTATATGACACATCCGAAAAAATGTGTTTTGTGCCTTATTATATAATAATCACATAAAATAAATATTGTGTTTTACTTTTGCGGACTTCACTATTCATTGTGTATTTTGTGATTAAAAAATAAGTTAAAATAAGCAATTAAGTTAGTTATTTCCAGAAAATACTTCATTTATCTTACAATTATTTTTCTATCACAAATTAGTGTGTAATATAAAAGATACTTTTTAGATGTCTTAAAAAACTTTTTATATGATTGAGACATCTGAAAAATTAAATTAGTTGATACAGAAAAGTAATGACAACTCTATATTCAGTTTTTCTAATTTATTAGATAAACCACCAGGTTCACAATGAGGTAAGACATAAAGTCCGCAAATAGAAAATAAACATATATTTTATATTCTTACTGTAGCATAGACATTCTTGTCTGTGTCTTTAAAACTTGCAACTTGTCTACATTAGATAGTTTTTGGGGTATATCAAAAAATCTTGAATGTAGGGGCGTATTGCATACGCCTCAAAAATGATACCTCCGCAAACAGACGATACCTCTGTGGTGTCGTCTATTGGGGAACTGTCCCAAAAGTCCTTTTTTGTTAAATTTTTACAAAAAATAGATGGTTATTTATATTGATATGCGATTGTTTCAAACTGCTTTTATAAGTTTGTGAACCACCGAAATTGTATTAATTTGACTTTTTGGACAGCCCCCTACAAAACATAATCATGTTGAATATATCA
>DAOOVZ010000224.1:0-4158 GCA_035370665.1 Candidatus Hydrogenedens sp. | reverse complement strand
CTTTTTAACATTTTCAGGACCGGCATTATAACCTGCTAAAGCCAGGTCAACATTCCCATTAAATAAATCTAACATGCGGCTTAAATATTGTGTCCCTCCTGCGATATTTTGTGCAGGGTCAAATATATCCGTAACACCCATTTCTACGGCTGTTGCTGGCATTAGTTGCATTAAGCCACATGCTCCCGCAGTAGAAACTGCATTCGGATTGAAAGCACTTTCTACCTCTATCACAGTCCATATCAGTTTTTCATCTACTTGATAGTATTGGCTACACTCCTTTACTATCTTTTGAATGGCTTCAAAGTTATAATTCTTCCCTTTATATAAATGTTCAAACTTCTTAGAAACATGCACCGGTTCTAATGGGACAATAATGGCATAGCCGCTATTATTCAGGTCTCCCTTAGATGCATTGTTCTTTCCTGCAGAATAGGTAGATTGTGTTGATTTCTTAAAATACACTTCTTTATATTCATTTTTTGAACGATATTTTTGTGGACGATTTGTAAATACGAGTGTTCCATCCTTTCTCTGAAATTGATATAGTCCCTTTTCCCTTGAACGGTCAGCATAGGCTTCTTTTAAATCTATCTTATATATCTTTGTCCCTTGTGAAGATTTCCCTTCCGACTTGTTAGTAATTAAATTAGGCTCTGCATAAACTAATTTAGAAATCAAAATTAGTAAGGGAAAAAATAAGAACACTTTCATTACATAATATCTTTTTCTTAAAACCCAATTAAGAAACATTCGCCATTTCCTAATCTATACTTATTATTCTATTATAATAAAAAAAACTAATGAACTTTGTCAACAAATTATTCAAAAATTAAACTAATCTTTGACCTGTTGGATAAATAGTTGTTCTAGGAAACTGTCTGTTTCATTCTCAGCATTCAAAAGACTATTACCATTAGTGAATATTGTTCCAACAAGATTCTTAACTTCACATTTTTTATCTGCTGCTTTTACCACAATAGGACTTCGTTCACAATTATCAGAAATAAGGCAATCATTAAAAGAAATGCCACCAATAGTTGAGACTAATGATTTTTTCATCTGGTAGATTTTAATTGGGAAACTATCACACTTTTGAGGGGTATTTCCACAAGAACACTGGTCAAACACTATTTTTACTCCTTCTGATGATTTATCAAATATAAAAACACCTCCCTTCTGTGGACCTTCTATATGGCAATTTCTAAAAATGACTTCGCCTCCAGGTCCATCATCACCAACAGCGCCAATGGCAATCCCATGGTCAAAACCATTTTTCATAATACAATCTTCTATCTTAATGGAGATGGGTAGGGATTTCTTCTTTAAGGTATTAAGATACATTAGAATTCCTGCTCCTTTATTACCTTCAATATAGCAATTTTTCATGAGTATATTGTTCAACTGCTCATTATCCCTATTTGGCTCAAAATCAATCCCTGCCTGAGGAGCCGTTCCTTCTGTATTTGTTAAAGAACAGTTTTCAATAGTTAGATTTACTGCACTAATAACACTAATTCCCTGCCGATGATTGTCGTGGCAAACAACATCTCGAATTACTACATCTTCACAACGGTCAAGTTTATCCGTTGCACCTATATAGATTCCATCACCACCACTACTTTCAAAACGCACACCTTTAATAGTCACATTTTTGCAACCTCTCAGAGACAAAGCCATCCGCCATTCAGCAGGTTCGTATTGCTTCTTATCCTGATAATCCTTTTTATTCATTCGTAATATAGCACCATAACCAGATATTACAAGATTCTCAACATTTTCAGCAGAAAACAATGAATCCCCAGAGCCTTTAAATTCCCCTTTTTTAGCAAGGATAACGACACCGGGCATAAAGGTAATCTTTTGGTTTGAATGCAATTTTATTGGTCTGACCATCCAGGGCAAACCCATATTTGGAACGATAACTTCATTTGCATACGAATCTATAGCCGACTGTAACAACTCTGTAGAATCGTATGGATTAAATCCCCACCAGGCAGCACTTGCCCATTTTATAGTTCCTTGCTGTAATTGTGAAATCGCATCCGGATTCTTTTGGTATAATGACAACTGTGCATTGCTAGGCTCAGTATAGGCAAAACCTGCACCAACAATGCATGTAACGCAAACCATAACCATAC
The DNA here is from genome assembly GCA_035370665.1 of Candidatus Hydrogenedens sp. Classification (GTDB taxonomy): domain Bacteria; phylum Hydrogenedentota; class Hydrogenedentia; order Hydrogenedentales; family Hydrogenedentaceae; genus Hydrogenedens. Next base: position 2,017 of record DAOOVZ010000224.1, on the reverse strand, counting down.
AAATTCGACTATTGCGCATATCAAGTTCCTTCTATTTCAAAATATTATCCTGAAAATGAATATCAAAATATGTTAAACTACTTACTGTTTCAATATCAATCAGGGAAAATAAATTCATAAACCAAAGGGAAAAAGTATGAACCAAAATATCAATATTGATATTTCTTTATGCCATGCTAATAAAATAAGTTCCAATCATGGTTTTATAGATGAAGAATTGGAAAGTTTGAACAGACAAATAAAGGAATATCATAATGAGATTATACAGGAACGAAAAGTAAAGAAATATGGTTTTTTTGAACTTTATAAAGATAAAGGCACAATAGAAAAAATAAAAAATGCTGCTGCTGAATTTTTGAATCATGGGATTGAAAATCTTGTGATTCTAGGGATAGGAGGCTCTGCCTTAGGCACTACTGCCTTAAATACTGCATTGAATGGTCCTTATTACAATCTTCTCTCCAGAGAACAGCGAAATGGTTTTCCCCGTTTGTTTGTTATGGACAATATTGACCCCACAACCTTCAAAAGAGTAATGGGATTATGTCCCCCTGAAAAGACATTATATAATGCCATATCTAAATCAGGGGAAACGGCAGAAACAATATGCCAATTACTTATTGTATTAAAAGAATTAGAAAATTATTTCTCCCCTGAAAAAATCAAAGAACATCTTGTCATTACTACAAGTCCAAAAGGAGAAAACACACCAAAAAGTCTATTACACCCTATTGCAGAGAAATATAGCACTGTCCAGTTTGAGATTCCGATAAATGTAGGAGGAAGGTTTTCTGTCTTCTCCCCTGTAAGTCTATTTCCAGCATCTTTATTAGGATTTGATATTGAAGCCTTATCAGAAGGTTGTGCTGAAATGGATACCGAATGCTCAAATTCTTCCATTGAAAACAATCCAGCATATCAATTTGCAGGGGTTCATTACTTTCTTGATAAAAATAAGGGAAAGAAAATATCTGTAATGATGCCTTACTCTGACCGTCTTAAAGATATTGCAGGCTGGTATTGCCAACTCTGGGCAGAAAGTCTCGGGAAAAAAGATGATATTGATGGTAATAAAATCTTTAATGGACAAACCCCCGTTAAGGCATTAGGCGCTACTGACCAGCATTCACAAATACAACTCTACCGCGAAGGTCCTAACGACAAAATAATCAATATGATTCTGGTTAAAAATCTCGGAGAAGTCCTAACTGTTCCTGAAATCCTTGATGAAATTCCTGAGTTAGAATACATCCGAGGACAAAGCATGAACGACCTATTATACGCAGAGTTTCAAGGGACAAAGGACGCACTTACATTAAGCCAGAGACCTGTTGTTCTTATACAGATGGAAAAAGTATCTGAGTATACTGTGGCTCAGTTGCTTTATATGTTAGAAGTCGCTACGGCTATGGCTGGGAAGTTATACAGAGTTAATGCCTTCAATCAGCCAGGCGTCGAGGAAGGAAAGAGAATAGCACGACGCTTAATGTTAGAGAAAAAGCAAAATTCAGTCCAGAAATGTGCTACAATTCACCTATAAGTGTAAAGAATGAAAACTTTATTTAATTTCCTTTTCTATTAATGGAAAATGTTAATAATGAATTAAAGGATAAAACCACGGTTCAAAATTCTGATACCTCTTTAGGGAGCGATTTTGTTTTTCTCGCAAGAAGAAAAAAATCATTCCGATATTTAATCGTTTCTATCATCATATTAACTTTTTGCTTATGGTTTTCTGACAGGTATCTGCGGTTAGATTTAGATGAAACGAAGTATCGTGTTGCTCTAACCCTCGAAAATGAGTCAGCAAGGCCTATTATGCGGAATATCGCGAAAAAAATCTTTTCTCAACCAGATTTATTAGATGATTCCAGGTACCTTCAATATCTAGAATTCCTCGCATCTATCGAAGAAAATGATGTAGTAATAAAATTTTACCAGGATATATACGATTTAGGTAATATCAACTCATCATTTCTCATAAATTATGCATGCAAACTTTACTTTTTAGGCGATT
>DAOOVZ010000223.1:0-4166 GCA_035370665.1 Candidatus Hydrogenedens sp. | reverse complement strand
CACAAAAAGTAATAGAAACATATTGCTTATGATTCCAAAAACTGAAATGATTGTGATATGTTTGAGATAATAGCAAAATCAAGGATATTTTTGATACTAATTGTCAGGGGGAAATAGGTCATAGGAATTGTTATAATAAGTATCAATCTATAAGATTAAGTGTAGTAAAATTTATATTATAGAAGTGAAAACGGAGCGAGGTATGTCATTAATAAAGTATCATCCCAATACCAAAACGACGGTTCATATATGGAAATTAATTCGGGAATCCAAAGAGAATATTGAATCGTTAGTGAAACGGTTTAATCTTAGCAAGACAACTATATCAAAATGGAAGCATAGAGAAAATCTGACAGACAAGTTCTTGGAGAAACACAAATGAGTGATGAAACGCATAATATTCACGATTTTGATATTGCATTAATTTGCGAATATTTTTCCAGTATGGAACGTCAAGGTCCAGGAAGCCAGGAAGCAACAATAAAAGCATTAAGTTTTATTGATAATCTACACGAAAATTCAAAGATTGCTGACCTTGGTTGCGGTACTGGAGGTCAAACTATAGTTTTGGCTCAAAACTCTCCAGGAAATATTACTGCCATTGATTTATTCCCTGGTTTTATTGACAAACTAAATAACAATGTGCAGAAATTGAATCTTCAAAACAGGGTTAAAGGTGTTATTGGTTCAATGGATAAACTTGATTTTCAATTAAATGAATTAGACCTTATTTGGAGAGAAGGAGCAATATATAATATTGGTTTTGAAAAGGGCATGAATTATTGGAATAAATTTTTAAAAAAAGGTGGCTATGTGGCTGTTACTGAAGCATCATGGTTTACGGAAGAACGACCTAAAGAAATATTTGATTTCTGGAATGAAGCATATCCTGAAATAGACACTATTCCAAATAAAATTTCTCAAATGCAAAAAGCCGGCTATGTCGTTATGGCTACATTCATCTTACCTGAAATTTGCTGGATTGACAATTTTTTTGTTCCTGAAATAACAGCACGGAAAATATTTTTGGATAAATACAAAGGTAATAAATCTGCTGAAGAATTTGTAAAATACGAAAAGCATGGTTCTGAACTTTATAATAAGTATAAAGAATATTATGGGTATGTATTTTATATTGGAAAGAAAATATAGAAGCCCCGCCGGCATCTGTGCTAGCGGCTAATGTAGCGGAATTAACGGCATATAACAGTGTTTATCCGCAGATGTTCACTTTGTTTACTGCCTTGCGTTCAGCCAGGTCACATACATTCGTGCGCCTCACTCCGGCACATTGGTTCGGCACTACAAACTGCGCTTTGCTTATTCGACCTCACTCAATAAAAGGGGTATATTTTATTCTGAAGGGAGGATTTTTATAAATACTTTGCGGGTGCGGGGTCCGTCAAATTCGCAGAAGAATATGGATTGCCAGGTGCCAAGAACTAGTGTCCCATCTTTTATAATAACCTGAATAGAAGAACCCATCAAAGATGCTTTTACATGAGCAGGCGAGTTGCCTTCTGCATGTTGATAATTTCCATGCCAGGGTATTAGTTTATCTAAAACCTGCTCTAAATCATGAAGAACATCAGGGTCAGCATTTTCATTAATGGTAATTCCAGCAGTAGTATGAGGCACATAGACACAAACAATTCCATTTTGAACATTTGATTCTTGAATTGCTTCGCTCACATAAGAATCTAAATTTACAAATTCTGTCCTTTTTGAGGTGGTGATAGTAAAGGTTTTCATGTTTCTAATACTCCATAGACTTTAGGTTTCGCAGACCGAGATTCATAGGGACAGCGACTGCAATTCCAGTAAGCACGGTTATAAAAGTAATTACAATGGCTAATGCAACCCAGAAGTAGCCCGGGCTTGTGAAATGTTCAAGCACACGCCATTGTAGAATTAAGGTTTGTGCTGCAACAATAAGTGCAATATAGAAAATGCTTAGTAACAGATTCAATGTGCCACCTAAGCCCGAAACAATCCTTGCTGGATTATCCTCTTCAAAAGTTGGATATAGTGCACCTAAACCGACTGCAAGCCCAGAAAGCCCTAATGTCATTAATACAACGCTAAAAACCGTCAGGAAGTAATAGAGATATGCCAATTGAAGCATGTATCCTGATAGAACAGCAAGGGTCACAGTGAAGGGTGCGGAGGTTATAACACTCAACCAGAACTTTTGCCAAATTAATTGACGAAGTGTAATGGGTGCTAACCCGATAACCCAGAATCGCCGTCCTTCTAAACTAATCAGGGGAAAGATAAAACGACTGGTCAGGGTTGCGAGGATTAGACTTAATGAAGCAATGTTCATACACGCAATAAAACTGCGCCACATTTCTTGCTCAAAATATTTTGTCGTATTCCGCAAGTTTGCTATGTAAATTGCCATAATACCGAAGAAGATAATGAATTGCGACCATTGTGTTGCGTCTCGCCAGAATAAGCGAAAGTCCTTGACCACTAATGGTCTGTAAGGAGAAGGGATAAAACCTAAAAATGTGTCTAATCTACCCAATATGCCTCTGTTAGGTAACTTAATTCGTCTCTGTCCGCTCCCTTGAAGTCCTGAAAAACCGGGATAAAATATCCATCGAGACAGGATAGAACCAAGAAAAGTGAAAAATAAGGCGTTGGAGATTAAAAGCATGAACCAAAATATTACATCTAAAAATTGTCCCTCTTTGGATTTTAGCACACCTTCTGAAAACCAGTAAGGTGGGAATAAAGGCGATTGAACACGGGAAGTTGCACCTAAAAATACAGGGAGAATCGTATCCTCACTGATTTTTGTGCCCCGCAACATAGTGGTAATATACCAGAATAAGAAGGCAACTGCTAAAAAGCCAAATAGAACCATTGTTCTAAGTCTTATTTTGGGGAATATAAGAACCAAAAATTGTGTGATAATATTTCCCCATGCTGCTGGGACAATAATAAATGGAATAAAGTATAAAATAGCGGAGATGTAAAAGAATATAGGTGCTTTTAAACTTAATCCATAAGCGAGAATCAGGGGGACACCTAAAAAGGCTACGGACCAGGAACTGAAGGCGACGCACTCAATAAAACGGACAAGAAATAAGCGATGAAAGGGTATGGGCGTTTGGACAAGGAAATGGATTTCTTCTGCTTTATATAAAGTAAAGAACGCAATCAAAATATTGGAAAAAATGAGGAACAAGAAAACAGCACCCATAAGTATCATAAACATACGCGACATAAGAAGTTCGCCGAAATTTACTTCAATTCCTGCCCTTGACCCAAATCGTAACAGCCAGTCAAATCCTGTATAGAGGCCCAAAAGGATACCCAGCCAAATAGATACAGCAGAAACTGTAATTACAGTAATCTTTAATTTTGACTCTTTACGAATACTTAATATCTGATGCTTCAGAATATTCCGTTTTGCTTCTAATATAGTGGCGATTTGGTTCATAATACTTCATTTTTCATCTGTTTCTCTGGTTATTTCTAAAAATACATCTTCAAGATTAGTTGAGGTATTAGAGAGCGATTTGATTTCACTAACAGAGCCGAAGGCACATAGTTTGCCCTGATGAATGATTCCTATAACATCCGCAATTTCTTCTGCAATACTCAATGTATGGGTGGACATGAATACAGTAAGTCCGTCCTTTCTTGTTTTTTCTTTCAAATAATTTTTTACAAGTCGAATATTTTTTGGGTCAAGTCCTACCCAGGGTTCATCCACGATAACAATGTCGGGCTTGTGTAGAAAACAGGCGGCAAAAGAGAGTTTTTGCCGCATTCCGTGACTGTAATCTTCAATAAGTTGGTCAATAATGGAATTAAGACCGAAAAAAGTAACCATCTCTTCGGTGCGTTCTTTAAATTCCTTCTCAGAAATCTGGTAAAGCCCTGCTATGAACTTTAAGAATTCTCTGCCTGTCAGTTTGTCATAAAGAAAAGGATTATCTGGAACATAACCTATACATTGTTTGGCTTTAACAGGCTCTTGTTGAATGTCTATACCTTTTATAAATGCTCTACCTTCCGTAGGACGAATAAGCCCTGTTAACATTTTAATTGTCGTTGTTTTACCTGCACCGTTTGGACCCAAAAAACAAAAAAATGTCCCCTTATCAACTTCAAGATTGAGGTTGTTAACTGCTATATTTTCTCCAAACTTC
>DAOOVZ010000222.1:0-4195 GCA_035370665.1 Candidatus Hydrogenedens sp. | reverse complement strand
TAACCCTATTCTAAATAGACTACATCCCCTTACACTTTTAGCGGACAGTAGTGATTCTTATTCTATTCATATATAGGTTTTCTTTTCCTTTTGATGTTTTGGTCCTTTTTACAGTAATGCAGGTAGTATATATTCTTAATTGAAAAATTAGCACAAACAAGTAATTTTATTTATGCTTTACTAAAATGTAGAAGATAGATAAATAGCCTGAAAAAAATCTTATAAAAAGCGCATAGATTATAATGGATTGACTTCTTGTTTTGATGTTTGTCTCTTTTTATATTCATCCATCAATTTTGTAAATTCACGGAATAGGTATCTGCTATCGTGGGGTCCTGGTGAGGCTTCGGGATGATATTGGACACCAAATATGGGTAATTTTTTATGGGCAAGTCCTGAACAGGTTGTATCATTAAGGTGGACATGTGAAATTGCAATTTCACATAAATCTAATGTATCAGGGTCAACTGCAAATCCATGGTTTTGCGAGGTTATTTCTACTTTTTTTGTTCTCATGTTCATAACAGGTTGATTTGCACCACGATGGCCAAATTTTAGTTTGAAAGTCTTTCCACCGAGGGCATGTCCAATAATTTGATGGCCTAAACAAATCCCTAATATAGGTATGTTTTTCTCCATAATCTTCTGGACAATTGGGTAAATGTAGGTTAAAGCGGCGGGGTCACCTGGTCCATTAGATAATACTACGCCATCAGGATTGTAAGATAAAATTTTTTCAGCAGTTGTTGTGGAAGGTACGATTGTCACAGTGCAGCCATTTTCTTTTAGTAGTCGAAGAATATTGTATTTTACGCCAAAATCCATAACGACTACACGATATTTTTGTTTTTCTGGTAATTCCCATTCGTAAGACTGGGACACAGTTACTTCTTTGACATAATCACTACCTACCATATCAGACACATTCTTTGCTTTTTGAACGAGTGATTCAGGATTTAAATCTACAGAACTTATAATTGCTTTTTGATTTCCTTTGGTTCTTAATATTCGTGTTATTTTCCGTGTATCTACCTGGTCTATTGCCACTACATTATATTTTTTGAAAAATTCTGGAAGGGACATAGTCGCACGCCAGGAACTGGGGATAGAACAGCACTCTCGCATAACAAAACCACGGGCATAAACTGTTTTAGATTCAACATCTTCAGTATTACATCCATAGTTTCCGATATGTGGATATGTCATGGTAATAATCTGTCCTGCGTAAGATGGGTCTGTTAAAATTTCCTGGTAGCCTGTCATACTTGTATTAAAAACCAGTTCGCCGACTGCTTCTCCATCAGTACCTACTGACCTACCACAGAACACAGTTCCGTCTTCTATTGCCAGGATTGCTTGCTTTTCTTCTTGCATATTTTTTCTTTCATAGTATAGAATTTACTTATAATATCTTTAGCGATATATTATAAAGTATAAACATTTTTTAATTCTAATTTATTTTGTTTAGTAAGTTTTTACGATAGGAATTATTTTTTTTGATATTTGTTATATTAAAGTGTGATTATAAGTAAATAATTTGGAGTTATTAATAAAATAATGCGTCAAACAGGGAAAAGACAAAAGAAGAATGATTTGTGTCTGGAATTATTTGGGTTTCCAAAAACGCTACTTAGGAAGGTAAAAAAATGTTCTAAAATGGCGAATACCGCTTCTAAAGATATTGAATATCTCTGGATACGGATTTCTAAGGAAAATGACTCGACAAGAAAAGAAAAAAAGGGCTGCATATTAAATTTAGATGATTGGCTTAATATTATTGATGAAGCGGTGTCAGCAGGAGCAAGTTGGTTAGTTTTGACTATTGAAGTTCCATTAGACCAGATGCAAGAGATAATTGAAGTATGTAAGTGGGCACAAGATACATATAAGATGAAGGTAGGCTTATTTCTGTGTAGAGAGACAATAACAGAAAATGAAGTGCAAATATTGAGTTGTTTTAAGAAAAACTTAACACAAATTTTTGTAAAGAAGAAAGCCTTTGAGCAGTTTAAAAAGATAAATGAGATAGGGTTATTTTTAGGGATTGCAGACCCACAAGAATATGGAAATAAACCGAATTGTGAAGGGGCATCGAAACTATTATATGTAGATAGTGAGGGTTCTATATATACCTGCGGGCTTGTGGCTGGCAAGAAAAATTACAAATTAGGTAGTATATATGACCGAAAGTTTCATGAGATTGTTAAAGACCCATCATTACCCCATTCTGTTGCAGAAAAAATCCATAAAGTAGATGAAGGTTGTGATGGCTGTCCTTCTTTGCTGGCAAAACATTTAAAAAATAATCCCCTTCCGCAATAGACTTAGTGCAAATTAGCCCAAAGCCTTTACAACTTCTCTAAAATCAAGACCAAGGGATTGAATGCTTTTTTCTCTTACTTTAAGTGCTTCTCGAATCGCATCGTCATGGACAGAATCTCTACCATATAAGCCAGCTATAGATGAGATAAAGAGTATATGTGCTAAATTTTTAGATTTTCCTGGTGCTTTAAAAGGTTCGAGATAATAACCTAATGCATGAACCATAATTTCTGGGAAATTCCAACGACTAGCTAATAGAGATGCTGCGACTGCATGATTGATTGTGAAATATTCCGTTTCTCTTTTCAATCTAATTTCTGGGAAACTATCATGCATGATTTTTTTATATTCATCTTGCCCGGCAATATATAAAACATTAGCCCCTATTTGATGGATTAAAGCAGTTGTATAAGCAAGAGAAGGATTTACCTTTTGCGAACTTTGAGCGAATTTTTCTGCAAGTTTTGCACAAAGTTTAGACCTTCCACTAATGGGCAGAACAGGATATTCAGAAGCGATTGGCTGGGCATCTTTTATATACTTTAACAACACTTTTACCCCTTTTTGTCCTAATAATGCTAAAGCCAACCAGATATTACCGATTTTTTTCTCTTCCGACACTATTGATGTATTTGCCCATCGAAGTAGAGCAGTGGCTAATGAAGGGTCTTCTGCAAAAATAGAGCCCAAATCTTCCATATTAATCTCGTTATCCTCTAACACCATATTCAGAGCAATCTCTGCAGTGGTAGGCATTGGGAGATATTCCAGATTATCAATCACAGGTCCTACATCTTTTCTCTCTCTTTCAGTTGTCTCTTCTGAAAATTGAACAAGTGATACAGGATGTGGCTCTCCAGTGGCAGGTTTTGTTTTTATTATCTTGCTTTCGCTATGAGCCGCTATAGATGCAGGAGAAATCATAGAATGAGTATCCCCTGCCTTCTCTTTATTGTATCTGGTTATTGCATCTTCAATTTCTGTTATTCGTGCCAGAATAGGTTTAACCTTAAAATGAGTTAGTCCTTCTATTAAGTGTATCGTTTCTCTATCAATAGGACATGCCATCGCCAGTGTTAAATTTCGCCCTATACGGTCAATAGGGAAAACAAATCTTTCCTCACACAATTTTTTTGGAATTAGTTCCACAATTTCCTTATCTACAAACAGCCGATTTAGGTCTATTCTCGGAGAACCTAAATTCCGCACTAAAACTTCAAATAGGATTTCTTCTGGTACCTTTGAATTATCATATAGAATTCTTAATAAATAAATCCCTTCTTTCTTTTGAATCTCTAATGCTTCATTTATGTCCTTACTAGATACTATACCTTCAGTCAATAGCCATTGGTCTAAAGAACCCCTAAAATCTCCTATTACAACTCCTGTAATAATTGAACTCTCATCTAATTCTGCATGAGCACTTTCTGTATCGGCGGGAACATAACGAATGATGTTCCCACAACGAACACATTTAAAAGCCCTTCCCTTTGCTGAGGTTAGAACTCGCATCTTCTGACCACATTTTGCACAAATAATTATATCGTAAGTTTGATCACTCACTGAATAAATCCCGGTGATTTAATTAATATTTTTAATAAAACCATATTAATATTTTACCATAATAATTTTATTTTTTAAAATCCAATAAAAAAATTTTTTTCACTTTATATTTTTAATTATGATAAACTATTAGAAAGTAAGGTTTTAACATATTTATTGACAAAAAATTATATTAATAATAATTATTATGATTACTCCAATTTAGAAGGTTTATAAAATGTTACTTGAAGAATTAAACAAGACAGTCAAAAAGGCACATGAATTATTATTTCTTCATGATTTTTATAATGCAGAGAATAATTTGAACGCT
>DAOOVZ010000221.1:0-4238 GCA_035370665.1 Candidatus Hydrogenedens sp. | reverse complement strand
AAAAAGAGGTAATAGTAGATAAAGAGCATTTATTTCAAGGGAGAAAAGAACGAGAAGGTAGATTCGACAAAAGAGAAAAGAGGAAGGGAAAATCAACTAGGTATGAACCCATTCTCAATGAGCAAGAAAAAATAAAAGAGGCAACGGCAACAGTCAAAGAGTTTAAATCTTTTAGACCTGCCTTCCATTTAAAAAAGAAAAAGAGAAGAAAGGAAAGAGTGTCTATTCTTGATGAAAGTATGGAAAAAATTGAAGTCCCCGTTATTGAAGTATCTGGACCAATGACTGTGGAAAATTTATCACAAATACTAGATGTTTCTCCATCAGATATTATTGTAGATTTGATGGATTTGAATATAATGGCGACTAAAAATCAATTAATTGATTTAGATACAATTCGTTTTATAGCAGAGAAGTATGGAGTAGATGTCCAATTAGTTATACCTGAAGAGGAAGAAATATTATTAGAGGAAATAGATAACTCTGAAGACTTAGTTCCACGGGCACCTGTAGTAACGGTAATGGGACATGTTGACCATGGTAAAACATCACTATTAGACCGTGTCCGTTCTACAAATGTAGCAGCCACAGAATCGGGAAGCATTACACAGCATATTGCCGCTTATGAAGTAATGACGACAAGTGGTAAAGTTGTTTTTCTTGATACCCCTGGTCATGAAGCCTTTACTCAAATGCGAGCCAGAGGAGCAAAAATAACAGATATTGTCGTTTTAGTAGTCGCTGCGGATGACGGGGTTCAGCCTCAAACAATAGAAGCCATTGACCATGCAAAAGCAGCCGAAGTGCCTATCATTGTCGCAATAAACAAATGCGATAAGCCTGAGGCACAGCCAGACCGTGTTCGCCAAGAATTAGTTGCTTATGATTTGATTGATGAAGCATGGGGCGGAAAAACAATTATGAAAAACATCTCGGCAAAAACGGGTGAAGGTGTCAATGAGTTACTTGAATTAATTATTCTCCAATCACAAATGATGGACCTTAAAGCGAACCCAAAGAAGAAGGCTCGCGGAACAGTAATCGAAGCAGAAATGAGTCGAGGATTTGGGCCAGTGGCATGGGTATTAGTTCAGAACGGAACTCTTAGTACAGGTGATATTTGCCTTGTAGGAAGCACTTTCGGAAAAATAAGAGCCATGTTTAATTCAAAAGGAGAACACATTCGGGAAGCACTTCCTTCAACTCCTGTACTAATATCCGGATTAGAAGAACTTCCAGATGCAGGAGATACTTTTGTCGCCGTGGATGATGAAAAGAAGGCAAGGCTTATTGCTGAAAAGAGACAAGAAATTAAAAAATTCCAGAAAGGTGAACCCGCTAAAGTTATTACCCTTGAAGAATTTCATAACCTGGTTGAATTAGGTGAACAGAAAAAACTCTATATCCTTGTCAAAGCCGATGTGCAAGGTTCTGCCGATGTATTGAAATCAAGCCTCTCTGGATTAGGTAATGAACAGGTAAGCGTTGAAATTGTTCGGTCAAGTGTCGGAGAGATAAATGAATCCGATGTATTATTGGCTCAGGTAAGTAAAGCCGTTATAATCGGTTTCAATGTAGGTGTTAATCCGAGAGCACAAAAATTGGCAGAAGAAACAGGTGTAGAGATACGAAAATATGAAATTATATATGATATTTTAGAAGATGTAAGAAAAGCATTATCCGGACTTTTAAAACCCATATTGCAAGAAGTGGTTTTAGGACATGCTGAAATTAGACAGATATTCAAATCTTCATCATTAGGAAATATTGCTGGTTGTTTTCAATTAGATGGAATTACAGTTCGAGGTGCTTTAGCACGCATTATTCGCGAAGGAAAAGTGATATATGAAGATAGAATTAGTTCTTTGAAAAGAGGTAAAGATGATGTTCGTGAGATTTCTACTGGTTTTGAGTGCGGAATCAAACTGGAAAAATTCGAGGACATCAAAGAGGGAGATATTATAGAAACTTATCGGATGGAGGAAATACGCCCCTCTTTGAACTAATTAGTAACAATCCTCAAACATTAAGTAGAGGAGGTTAATAAATGGGGGTAGCCATTGGTATATTACATTTAGACTTTTATATATATAGTTCAAATTCATTAAAAGAGAAACGCCGTGTAGTAAAAAGTCTAATCAGTCAGATACAGAATAAGTTTAACTGCTCTATTGCAGAAACGGATTATCTTGACCTATGGCAAAGAGCACATATAACAATTTGTGTAGTATCCAATGAACATCAATTTACGAATAAACAACTCAATGAAATAGCAAAGTTTGCGTCCACTCATAAGGACGCAGAAATGATTGATTATAGGATTGAAATGTTATGACACAAAAAGGAAGAGTCGAAAGAGTAGCAGAATTCATTCGCGAAGAGATTGCAAAACTTTTAATTGATGGCATTAAAGACCCACGACTTGGTTTTGTTTCTGTCATGGGTGTGAAAATGTCTAAAGACTTGCGATATGCAAATGTTTATGTAAGTCTTTATGGAGATGAAAAACAGAGGAAAGGTTCTCTTGTCGCTTTACAAAACTCTACCGGCTGGGTTAAATCTATGATAGGGCAAAACCTGCATTTAAGATATATCCCAGATATTAGGTTCTTCCCTGATGACAGCCTTGACCGCGTTTATGCAATGGAAGAAGTATTTAATAAAATTCATCAAGGAAAAGCAGAACAACCTTTTATTCATCTCGATTTAGCAACTACTATTGAAGAAATACTGTCTGCACAACGGATTATGATAACTACTCATGAAAGACCCGACGGAGACGCTATAGGAAGTTTACTCGGGCTATGGTATTGGCTCGAAACGCAGAAGAAAGAAGTAATTCCTTTAATTGCGAAACCTGTTCCCAAAATGTATTCATTTTTACCCAGAGCAAATCAAATTTATTTTCTGGAGGATGAAAAACTTCCACAAATTGATGTAGATACTGTAGTAGTATTGGATGTCTCCTCGTTAAACCGTATTGGAGAGGTCTCAGAAAATATTAAACCATCTCATAAAGTAGTTGTATTAGACCACCATGAGACGATAGAAGCAAACGGTTTAATGGGTTTCATAGATTCTTCTTATGCCGCTTGTGGAGAAATTATTGCAGAAATATTTATAAATACTGAAACCCCTTTTACTGAAGAATCTGCTACATGTTTGTATGTAGCACAGACAACCGATACCGGTGGCTATCGTTACTCAAACACAACTTCGCGTTCACATCGTATTGCTTCTGCACTGTTAGAAACACAATTTGACATTGAGGAAGTAAATACAAAAATATTTGATACAAAAACAATTCCACAGTTTGAACTATTAAAGCGTATCTTAAACCATACAAGAATAGAAGGACATGGAAAAATTTCTTATAGTTATTTAACTCAGAAAGATTTTGAGCAGGTAGGAGCAACATTAGAAGATTGCCATAATTTAGTTGATTTTCTCAGAGACATTGAAGGTGTAACTGTTGGCATCCTATTTACTGAGATGAGCCCAGAGAAAACTAAGGTTAGTCTTCGTTCTCGAAAGGAATTCAATTCAGGAGAATTTTTAACGCAATATGGGGGAGGTGGACACAGATGTGCCGCTGGAGGAACATTGAATCTCCAATTAGAAAAAGCAAAGTCAGAACTCATTAAAGAAATAGAAAAAGAACTAAATAAAATAAAGAAATAACTTTTTCTATGGATGGAATAATATTAATCAACAAACCCTCAGGCATGACCTCTCATGATGTTGTTGACTATGTGCGGGGAAAAACAGGAATAAAAAAGATTGGTCATACCGGAACTTTAGACCCTAATGCCACAGGCTTGCTTATCTTCTGTGTAGGAAAGGCAACACGACTCTCCGAATTCTTTATTTCTATGGATAAAACTTATGAAGGAAAGATGCGTTTAGGCATTGTTTCAGATTCTTATGACATTGATGGAAACATAGTAGCAGAAAATCAAATACCTGCCAATATAACAGAAGAAGATATAAAAAGATATTGTTCTGAATTTATAGGTAAAATTGAGCAAATACCACCTATGGTAAGTGCAATTAAAATTGGTGGAAAAAGATTATACAAAATGGCAAGAGAAGGATTGTCAATCGAAAGACAACCTCGCAAAGTTAAGGTTCACGAGTTTACAATATTAAAAATAGATTTACCAAATATATGGATTCGAATCTCTTGTTCAAGGGGAACCTATGTCCGAACTTTGTGTCACGATTTAGGTCAAAAAATA
>DAOOVZ010000220.1:0-4249 GCA_035370665.1 Candidatus Hydrogenedens sp. | reverse complement strand
ATATAGCACCGTTTGCTGATGTTATTACCAGCAATCCGAAGCGATATGATGGTGTGCGTTGCTCACGGGTAGAGGAGTTTCCAGCAGAGGATATATTTTTAGAGACAGTTCTATCTTCTGAGAAGGAGGGAATATATAAAGTCGCAAATTATGATGAATTAAATTGTATAGGTTTACGCTGGTGTGAGAGACGGAAATTGACTGACATAAGCATTCAATTTTTAGATGGCAAAATACCTGATGAAATATGGGCAGAAGTCTGGGTTGGAGAATCCCCCTGGCAGGGTAAATGGCAAAAACTGAATGGTAATATTGAGGCAAAGGGAATGGAGTGCTCATTGCATATATTATGGCGAGACAATCTTTTTATCTGGGAGGGAACAGAAAAAGTCAGATGGATTTTTAACGGCAGCGGTTCTGTTAGTATAAAGAATTTGTGTGCATATAGTAATTCATTTTGGGACAAGACATCTATAAGATTGGAAAATAAAAATGTAAATATGAGTGGGCAAGCGAATATACAAATTTATAATGGAAAGTTCTTAAATCCAGACTCATCTGATTACCAGTGGGAGATTTCAAAACCGCTAATGCTTGAACTTGCTTACAGTGTTCCTAAACCCGATAAGGGGGATAGAACCCTGTTATGGATAGCCATGCCTGATACAAAGTTTTGTGTTGCTGTTGAAGACATTTTAAAGAACCAATATGTATATGTGCCTGACGCAGGCTTTTTTGCAGCATTAAACCCATCATCTCTTACAATTGACGATTATAAGAAGATAATAGACGGCAAGAAAAGTGTTCTTGATAATGTCAGGATACTTCCTGAACAAACATTTTCCAAAGCAATGGAAAAGGTCCATCGCCCTATCCAGGATAATGGACCGACTATGTTGTCGCTTGCGTGTGACAACAATAAATTTATTGTTGAAAGGGATGGCTCTATTAGATTCGGTGATTTCGATGTAAAGGTTCAAATAGGCAATAAAAATGAGATAAAACGCTCTCTTTTTGGAGGATGGTTGCCTATTCCCATTGTAGAAAAGGTTGACGATAACCTTATCTATTCATTAATGACATTTGTCGCACCATACAAAGAAACAGAACCGTTATGTATTTCAAGTCTGGAGATAAAAAATACAGATGATAAAGAAAAAGAGGCTGATATATGTTTCTCTTTTTACTCTAATAAAAAGGAAAATAAAAAGGCGGTGTTAGAAAAGGAAAATCAGATTGTATACATAAAAGATGGTGGAAAAATATTGGGTGTATGCAAAGCAGACGACAATATTTTTGAGATAGATGAAGAGAAAGTATTCATAAAACATCAAATTAGCCCTGGCTCTTCTATTAAGTTATCTATGATTATCCCGTCAAATTCTAATATTAAACCCACTGAATTAATGCAATTGAATGAAGCAGACGCACTCAATAAGACCGTTAAATATTGGGAAAAACTATTAGCGACATCCATAGAAATAACTGTTCCTGAACCATTAATTAATAATCTTATCAAAGCCTCGCAAGTTCATTGCCTAATATCGGCACGAAGTGAAAACAATGGCAGTCAGGTGGCACCCTGGATTGCCTCTATGTCTTACGGTCCATTGGAGAGTGAGGCTCATTCCATTGTTTACGGCATGGATTTAATGGGCTGGCATGAATTTTCAAGAAAGGCGTTGGAATTTTTCATAAGCAAGTATAATGATTCAGGATACCTCACAACTGGTTATACATTAATGGGAACAGGCTGGCATTTATGGACGCTTGCGGAACATTATCATCTGACAAAAGATAAAGAATGGTTAGCAAAGTATGCAGACAAATTATCCAGGGTGTGCAATTGGATAGTTAATCAATGTGAAAAGACAAAAATAAAAGATATACATGGAGAAAAACCACCTGAATACGGACTTATGCCGCCGGGTGTTGGGGCAGACTGGAACCGTTTCGCCTATCGTTTTGCAATACAAAGCCATTTTTACGCAGGGCTTGCCCGGACAGGTGCAATATTGAAAGAAATAAATGTTCCAATGGCAGAAAAATATATAGAAAATGCAGAGGAATTTAAAGCGTCCATTTTAAGTGCTTATGAATGGAACAAAGCGCGGACACCAGTGCTCCCTCTATCAAATGGAAAATGGGTTTTGCCATATCCACCACAGTTATATTGTTTTGGCACATCTGGAGAAATGTTTCCCGGTGAAGATTCAGGTAGAAGTTGGGCGTATGATGTAGAATTAGGTCCACATCATCTTATCCCTCTTGGCGTTTTAGACCCAAATAGTAAGGATACAGAAAATATTATTCAACATTTAGAAGATTATTGGTTTCTACATTCAGATTACTGGTTTGCTTTTAGTGGCAAGGGCGATTACAGTGAAGAAGAAAATAGAAAGGACTGGTTCAATCTGGGTGGATTTTCTAAGATTCAACCTTATTACACAAGGATAGCAGAGGTCTATGCTTTGCGTGATGAAGTTAAGCCCTTTATTCGTTCATATTTTAATGCGATTCCTTCCTTACTCAATACAGAAAACCTATCATTCTGGGAACATTTTCACAATATTGGTGCATGGAATAAAACACACGAAACAGGGTGGTTCCTCGTTCAAACGCGGAAAATGTTTGTTGCAGAAAATGAAGATTCTCTATGGTTAGCACCTTTTATCCCATCATACTGGCTCGAAGATGGAAAACAGGTTGTAGTCAACAATGCCGATACATATTTTGGGAAAGTAAGTTATAGCCTTAATTCGCAGGTGAATAACGGTGAAATTAATGGGTATGTATCTCTGACAAAAGATTCACCATTAGATAGAGTAATATTAAGAATTAGACATCCATCAAATAAACTAATTAAAAAAGTTTTAGTCAATAATTCCGAATATGAAAAATTTGACCCTCAATTAAGCGTTATCTACTTATATCCTGTTAATACAGAAGAAAAATGGGCAATCAATTGCATTTTCTAATTGTCAGTAAACAGTAGGCTGCCGTTAGATATGTTAGAAGAATATTCAAAGACAGTTTAATTACCGCTAATATTTTTTCAGATGCTTTTTTCTACAATTTTGATTATTTTCTCTCGCAAATTGGCTTTCTTCTCAATTATATCTTTAACTTCTTTTACAATTTCTCTAATTTCATTTTGGTCATTACTTATTGGCAATATAATCTCTCTTAATCTATTTCCAATGGTTGAAATTGTTGCTTGCACAAATGTTTTAGAATCTATTTGTTTTCTAACTATTTTAGTATTCAATAAATAAAATAGATAAAATGGGTCAATAAATTTTTTATCTAATACCCTGATTTTTTTTATATGGCTTTGAATAATTATTTTTAAGTCTAAATTCGTGACCATTGCAGTTCGACCGATTAAAAATGTTCCATCATTTACAAATAGAATATCGCTTTCTTGAATATCTTGAGAATCTTTATATTGATTATAAATATCCTCAGAAACTGCCTTTACTGGGTCAAATTTAATTTCCCAATTAACAATATCACTCGTTCTTACAAATGGTATATCTCCTGTTCCATAAAATTGTGAACCTATTTCATCTCCTCTCTTTATCTGTAAAATTCTTTTGTCTATCAATTCTCCGATTGAAACCAGAGAATATTTTCCATTTTCCTTTAAACTCTCCAACTCTTTTCGTATTTCTGGATTATAATATTCGGGAATAAAAATATGGTCATTTAATTCTCCATAGGAAATGCAAAATCCTAAGTGGTCATCTATAGTCTTATTATTTTTATTGAAAGAAGTAAATTTTTCGGCAATAATAGGAAGGTCGTCGTCTAATACCTGTGAATATGTTTTCTTATCCATTTTATAGACTGGTTTGCCATTTTTGTTATGACCCACACTGTTTGCAATAGCCATAAATATTGTTTTTGGTCTCTCAGTAGTCTTTTTCAAAAACAAAACACTGGTTTTTGTATGTGTGCTTGGTTGAAAAGTCTCTTGAGATAAACTGACAACGCCAATGATTGAGGCTACGCTTGATATATATTCCCAGATATATCTATCCGATGGATTTCCAAAAATGCCTTCTGGTAGAACGATTCCAAGCCGACCGCCTTCACGGAGTAATTGTATGCATCTTTCAATAAATAAGACCTGTGGAGATTGCTTATCGAGTAATTTATGAGTTTGCACCCATTTTAAGCCATACTCCCATTTATGTCCAAGTTGATATTGGTTTAGCAGTTCTTTACCTACAACCGGTATCTTTGC
>DAOOVZ010000219.1:0-4265 GCA_035370665.1 Candidatus Hydrogenedens sp. | reverse complement strand
TGGACACAATTTATCGGTGGGTTCATGGTTTCTATAAGTCTTATAGGTGTTTTATTCTGGAATGATGCGCAAATGTGGCTTGCTATCCCAACATCAGTATTTTGTATGGCTTTACTTCCTCTTGCATACCTTTCGTTCTGGCTACTGTTTAATCAGAAAAAACTGCTGAAAGAAGATATGCCTCAGGGTATTAAATTGTGGGTCTGGAATATTTTACTTGCAATCTCTTTTTCACTTGCAACAATTGGTGCATTATGGTCTATCTTCTCAAAGGTAGGATACTTTATTGGAAGTGGTATTATTATTGGCTTTTTATTGCTCGTGTTCATCGTGCACATTATCCGTAAGAAAAAGGTGAAAGAGATTACTACCATCTCATAATTCTTTTACTTTTATGAAAATAGATGAATTGGCAGATAGTTCCAACGGCAAACCCTGTTGCAATATTTTACCCTCTATCTCTATGTCATCTTTACCCTCAATTTGCACGAGATAATTTTTGTCTTTCTTTACAGTGAACCATTCTGGAAACTGATTTAACCTTGGATAATCCACAGGAAAATGGAAATACTCTTTATGCCGAGGAATGTCAAATTTCAGTTTGCCTATCCATCGCCAATCGGACTTGATAATGATTTGTATTTGATTTGATTCATTTTGAATTGCACCGACTGCAATATCTGCATGCCAAGGCTCTACATAACAGCCCTGAGATTTCCAGAAGGCATACATCAACATTGTTCGTGCTGTATTCCCATCACCATGCCAGCCTTCCACAATCCCTGATGCTTTCTGCTTTTTGAAAAGCCGTTGTGCTGTATAGTCAGCCCACTTTTCTGCATTGGTATATGTAAAACGATTGATTAAGTTCAAACCTCCTTCTAATGAGTCTGCTAATCCATCTGCACCATCATTTTCCCATGGATAATCACGAGATTCCCAGAGTTGCTCTAATGTCCTTTTTATCTCATCTATATAAGTTGCTTCATTATCTACCATGCCTATTGTTGCAATGGCATTATAACTATACCCCCAATTGTCTGTGAGTGTTTCTTTGAGCACTTTTTCTTGTCTGGGATTTATAGCATCATAAAAAAGACCATTATTATTGCGTCCCACTTTTAATATTTTCTGTGTCAATTTATGTATGGGTTCTTTCCACTGTTCATGCTTATCAGGTGATTTATAGGCAGAGATTAGATAAACCTCCGATAATCCTCCAAACACTTCACAGCCGTGGTCGTCTAACTGAAAATATTCCGTTTCAGTCGGCAAATAATGAAGCAGGAAATAATCGCCCAATCTGAATGCCCATTCTTTATATTTTTCATCGTCTGTAAGCCAATACATACGACTTAAAGCCTGCATCAAATCACCTGCAACCTCATGTGAGGTGTCAGGTAGCAGACCTACTTCTGTTTCGATGGCTGCATTCTTCCATATATCGTCCATCAATTCTATCATACGATTGGACCATTCTGACGGACCAAGATATTCTGTCATAGGCAATAGCCCATCTTTAATATACTCCGCTGAGCCAAAAATCAAGTCTGCTAATTTCGGTTCCGATGTCCGAAAAGTCCGCTGGACAATGCTCCAATCGTCTGGCAGTCGGTCTATTCGATTACATAACTTTTGCTCCATCTTCAATATATTCTTCATGCGTGTTTCAAACAAATATCGGTCAGTAAAATATGCAGTAAGCGTAAGAAAAGGGTAATTATCTGCGGCACAATCTTTAGCATTCCAGTAGAAATCCGATTTTAAGTTCCGTGGGAATAAATCAACTTCATCATCTGCAAATTGCATCCATCCATCCAGCACTTTCCAGCAGAAACAAAGTGCACTCTGATTAAGATTTGCATTTTTTAGGAGAGCATCCGCATCCATACCCATAAGTGATAATGACAAACACACAATTGCAGAAAAAGCATACATATATATTTTTCCTTTATATTTATAAAGATTCTGAGACATCTAAAAAAATGTTCTTTATGTTATTATAACAATTTATAATAGAAGTGGAATTATTATATAAACACGGTTTATCTTTTATTAAAGTTATATCCATTCCTTATTTTTGATAATAAGAGTAAACTTATTTTAATCTCAAAGAACGACAAGAAGCGTTAAGAGTATTATAATATTTTTCAAATTATTTTAATTTTTCATTTCAATTTATTCTTAAATTCAGAAGATTAAATATAGAAATTCTTACTACTATTTTGGAAATTAAAAACAAGATGTATTTTCTACTTTCTTTTCTGATGTTAAAAAACTTTCCCCAAATTTTTTAGTAGATAGGAATGATGTAGGATAAGCGAATTTTATTTTTCCTTTATAGTTTTGTAAACATTAGTAAAGGAGTATTCGTTCATTTTATTGATTTTTTAAGATGAGTGGGGAAATTTTTGTTTCATCTACCAATAATATAATAAGTAAATAGGAGTTTGAATAAGAGAAGTAAAATATGATATTTTTCTACTATCAATCCAAAAAGACTGCTAATAAAGTTCTATCTATTCTAACAATAAAAAGCAGTCCGTGTATTTTGGGGTTGAGTATATACAGGTGAGTTTCTTTAATGAATACTTATAATTTTTTGATTTTAAAATTCCAAAACTTAAATAACGGGAGTATCAAGGTATGATACAGGTAAATGATTTAACAATGCACTACGGTCCGATAGTTGCCTTAGACCGTGTCTCCTTTGAGGTTAAACAAGGAGAGGTTGTAGGTTTGCTCGGACCCAATGGTGCTGGCAAGTCTACCACCATGAAGATTCTAACTACTTATTTATACCCGACAGCGGGTAAGGCAGTGGTAGCGGGTCATGATGTAACACAAGATCCGCTGAAAGTAAGAAAGGTAATTGGCTATCTTCCTGAGGTGCTTCCGCTTTACATGGATATGGAAGTTCGTTCTTACCTGAATTTTGTAGGAAAGGCACGGGGATTAAGTGGTGCAAGATTAAAGCACCGCATGGAATTGGTAGTTGAAACTTGTGGATTAAAACCTGTATTTCGCAAGATTATTCGTGAACTTTCAAAAGGGTATCGTCAGAGAACGGCTCTGGCACAGGCACTTATTCATGACCCAGAGGTCGTAATTCTTGATGAGCCTACTTCAGGATTAGACCCACATCAGATACTCGAAATACGCGGTTTGATTGATGAACTTGCAAAAGATAAAACGGTTATCCTTTCTACGCATATTTTGCAAGAAGTTGAGGCAACTGCTCACCGCATTGTAATTATCAATCGGGGTAGAATCGTTGGTGATGGAACAATTGAACAATTGCGTGAGCGAGCAAAGGATTCAGAACGCTATTTGTTTACAGTGTTTGGAGAACAAAACGAAGTCCAAAAATATTTATCACAGATTAGCGGAGTGAAGAAAACACAATTTATCAATAGTGAATATGGTTTCGTTTCTTTCCTTGTCATCACTAAATTGG
This sequence comes from Candidatus Hydrogenedens sp., assembly GCA_035370665.1. Taxonomy (GTDB): domain Bacteria; phylum Hydrogenedentota; class Hydrogenedentia; order Hydrogenedentales; family Hydrogenedentaceae; genus Hydrogenedens. The sequence goes on along the minus strand of DAOOVZ010000219.1, from coordinate 808 downwards.
GTGTGCCTGTTTGGCGAGAATTGAGCGAATTGGCTCATAGCCAGCATTGGGAGATAAAAGAGTTATGTGAAAAACCACTCACATTAGAAGAAACATTCCTCACATTAACCGAAAAAGAAAAACCAGAATTAGAACTTACTACGAGAAGGAGGGTCGTTCATGCGTAATATTTTATGCGTTTACCGTAGAGACCTTGCGTCCTACTTTACTTCACCAGTAGGATATATTTTCATTATTGTATTTGTCACAGTTAGTGTAGGGTTATATATCACTTCCTTTTTTAGTTTCCCAGTTGCGGATATGCGTCCCTATTTCGAGAATTTGCCACTAATCCTTTGCGTATTTATTCCTGCAATAACTATGCGTCTATGGGCTGAAGAAAGGAAGGAGAATACATGGGAACTGCTCTTGACATTTCCGATGAAAGCAAGTGAACTGGTTCTGGGCAAATTCTTATCTGCAATAACCGTATTTGCTATATCTCTCGCAGCAACTTTTACTGTTCCACTTATGTTGAAAAATCTTGGTAATCCTGACATAGGGGCTATTATAGGTGGCTATTTCGGAACATTATTACTGGCAGCCTGTTTTCTATCTCTGGGAATCTTCTTTTCTGGATTCTGTAAAGACCAGATAGTCGCATTTGTGGTAACTCTTTTGACATGCTTGCTTTTGTTCTTATTGGGCACTTCATTTATTGCATCATATATTGATGATAAACTGCCAGGATTAGGCTCCTTATTTTCAAACCTACTGGGGGTATTCAAACATTTTGGCTCATTTACAAAGGGAGTAATAGATATTGCCG
>DAOOVZ010000218.1:0-4332 GCA_035370665.1 Candidatus Hydrogenedens sp. | reverse complement strand
ATTTGCACCCTGTCCTGGCTGCTGCTTCCTTGAACACAAAACCCAGAAAAAATAAATTACACTATTTTTCCCTATTACAGTTTACCTACAATCACCAATTTTAAACAGCTATTCTTATCTCTTCTCTAAGACATACACAGGTCCAATATTTGCGTCTAACCTTCCCTTATCTGGATAATCACCTTCCTCTGATTCTGCAATTGAAAGATAAAGAGTTTTACCAAAAATTGGGAATGAAAAACGGTATATGCCTTTTCTAACATATATAAAATTATCATTTATTATATTAACACTAAACAAAATTTTAGAAGGAATTTTAAAAGAATCAGTAGTATATGTCCCTTGATAATTAAGGGACAATGGACCTACTGTGCGAGAGGCTTTTACTATTCCATCATTAAAATCAAATGTTATAGCGGAGTTCTCAACTTCTCCGCCATTTTCCCATTTAGTTCCTTCCCATATCCCGTTCAATCGGGAATCTGGATTACAGCCAGAAAGAGTAAGTATTGCGACCACAAACATTGAATAAACTACTACTTTTTTCATTTTAGCACCCTTTCTTTTTAAATTTGTTTTTTCTTGTTAAATATAATTTAGTGATAGAAAAAGTGATGTAGGAAAATCCATTTTAATCTCAATTACTATCATTAAATTATAATAATGAATTAGTATACAATTTATAGACTTATATGTTTCAAAATTTACTTTTTTAATATAACCCCTCGTTAATTCAAGTATAAAAAAAAATTAAGGAGAGTCAATTTTCTTGACTCTCCTTCATTTTGCTTTATGATTTAACAATGCTTATTCAGTAAAATCCCTTAATCTACGGGAATAATGACATAAAATTCAGAGCCCTTTTCGTTTTTAACTTTGAGAAGGACATTTCCTCTGCCCTTATTTTTCTTTAAGGCATCTTCAAAATCATTGACATTTTTTACTGGGATACGGTTAACTTCTTTTATTAGTGCTCCTTCTTGTATCCCTTTCAGTTGGGCAGGGGAACCCGGTTCTACATTAGTAACAAGCACCCCTTCTTCACCTTCATATCCAAATTGTTTTGCAAGGTCAGGAGTTAAGTTCTGCACCGATATACCTAATTCTAATCGCTTTCCTTCTTCGGTTGTCACAGAAACGGACCCTTCGGAAGGTTTCTTGCCAACTTCCACTTCCAGGTCTATTCTTTCTCCATTCCTTATTATGCCAACTTTGGCTTTTGTTCCTGGCTTTGTTGCTGCAACTTTGTTTTTTAATGAGGGTGCATCTGCGATAGGACTTCCATTAAATTCGACAATTACATCATCTTTTTTAATGCCTGCTTTTTCTGCTGGAGAATCTTTTTGAACCTCAGTTACAACGGCACCCTGATTCTCTTTTATATTAAGCCATTCACTAAGTTCAGGCACAAGATCCTGTATACCTACACCTAAAAAACCACGCTCAACACCACCACCTGTTCTAAGCTGATTTATAACATACTGAACCATGTTTATAGGAATTGCAAATCCAATGCCCATAAAGCCTGGGGACATAGCGTTTGTTGAAAAGATTGCGGTATTCATACCGATAACTTCTCCATCTAGATTAAGCAAAGGTCCACCAGAGTTTCCGGGATTGATAGCAGCATCTGTCTGGATAAAATCTGCATAGTCTACAATATTCAGGTTTCCTCTACCTTTTGCACTGATAATTCCAGCCGTAACAGTATGTTCCAATCCGAACGGATTTCCAATTGCGACTACCCATTCGCCTACCTTAATGTTATCTGAATTTCCCAGAACTAATTTCTGCAAACCGGTAGCATCTATTTTAATTAATGCAACATCTGTTTCTGGGTCTGTGCCTATAACCTTGGCAACGAATTCTCTCTTATCATTTAACTTGACTCGAATTTTATCCGCTTTCTCGACCACATGATTATTGGTTACGATATACCCGTCTTCAGAAATAATGAACCCAGAACCTGCTCCAAAAGGAACTATCCTCTTTTTCTGTGAGTCAGGTTTCTGCGGCTCCTTTCTTCTCGGTTGCTGTCTCCATATATCTTCATCGTCAAAGAAACGACGGAAGAAAAAATCAAATGGAGACTCAAATGGCGAGCCAAACGGAGAAATAGGTGTAATTTCTTTCTCTATTGAAATGGAAACAACACCATTTGATGTTCTTTCAGCGATTTGTGCAAATACTTCACCTAGACTTCTCGCAGCTTCTAATCCAGTTGAAGTATTTGGTTGAGCAGATACCCGCGGAATATCCCACGGAGTTTCGCCTTTTGAGGAGTTGTTTCCTCTATAATAACCAAACAAAAAACCTACAAACACTAGCACAGCGATAATAACAATTGTTATTTTTCTCTCTTTAAACATAATCTTTCTCCTTTTTGTTCATACCTAATTTTTTTAGGAATCATCAATCCATATTCTAAAAACTGTTGAAAAAACGAAAAATATTCAAAAAGAGTTTACCTAAAGAGTCCCATTTCCACTTAATTAACCATAAATAATACCCAATTGCGGATATTCCTTCCATCTACCACGGGTAAAGTCTGGAAAGTCCTGAGGTGCTCCTCTCTGTGCTACGGAGCGTTCAGTTAACTCTGACACAGCACTCCAAGATGCTGCGTCATAGACATTCTGGTCTGTGGGTAGACCATTACGCAGGCATTCAATCAGACGATAATCTTCTATAAAATCCATACCTCCATGTCCTGCGCCTTTCGCTGATTCTTGTAATTTTTTCCATAACGGATGTTCCCATTGTTCCGCATATTTCTCTAACGGCTCAAATCCCTCCTCCTCTTTTGACAATCCTTCTACAAAAATACGCGGAGGATAGTCCATGATTATACCTTTTGTTCCCTGAATTGTGTTGATTCTGCTATAAGGTCGGGGCAAATTTGTATCATGCACTAAATAAATTGTGCAACCGCTATATGTCTTGATGATACTTACATTAACATCACCCAGAGCGAATTGTTCCTTTCTCCTGGGGTCATTTTCAGGCAAAGTCTTTTGATATTCTTGTAGACCTCTCGACTTGCTGCTGACAGAAACCAGATACTCAAACTGGTCTCCACGATTTATATTCATATATTGTGCCACAGGTCCTAAACCATGGGTTGGATATAAATTCCCATTGCGTTTTATTGCATGTGCTCTACGCCATAAGCCTTCTCCGCTATTGCTGAACTTTAAACCCCTCAAATCATGCAAATACCCACATTCTCCATGTATCACCTCACCTAATAGACCTTTGCGAATCATGTGTAACATCATCAATTCAGTGCGGTTATAACAGCAATTTTCCATCATAACGCAATGCTTTTTAAGTTTTTCGGATGTCTCTACTAATTGCCAGCACTCTTCTAATGTAACTGCTGCGGGCACTTCAGTCGCGGCGTGCTTTCCATTCTCCATTGCTGCGACACATACAGGCGTATGCCATTCCCACGGTGTTGCTGTATAGACCAAATCTAAATCTTCCTCCTGACACATCCGCTTAAAATCCCATTCCCCGTTTGTATATCCCTTAGGTTCAGGTTGTCCTGCTGCTACTACCATTTTCTTTGCTCTCTCAACCTTCTCGGGAACAATATCGCATATTGCTTTTATCTGCACACCCTCAATTTGTAATAAGTTTTTAACATGATTAGTTCCCATACCACCAACTCCAACATAGCCAATTCGAACTGTTTCAATTGGCGGAGCCGAAAACAATTCTGCAGGTGCAGGACTGTTCCGTAGTGAAGATGAAACAGGCTCATTTTGTGCATAACCTTTTACAGCAAACATCAATGATGCTACGCTAGAAAGTGATAAAAATGACCTTCTTGAAAAACCTGGATTCTTGTTTTCTTCTTGATGTTCTTTTTTCATACCCTTTTCCTTTACTTTATTTTAAAGTTCTATTTTATACTTTACACCCTTATTTGTTCTTAAATCAAAAAATGTGTAACTAAAAATATCTGAATTTTTTAATTTGTAGTTGTCAAAACTTGTATTTAATGGACAGATATAAAATCAAAACTTATAAAAAAGGAATTTCATAAAATTTTTGTCAAAAGCACATATAAGAATTTTTTTATGTCTCACTCTATTTTGTTTCTGTCATTCTTTCCTTAATTTGTTTGATAAGGTTCTGGCGCCTCAGATGTGTTTGAAGGGCAATTAAGAGGATTCCATCGCACAGTAGAGCCATCAGGAAATGTTGCAAAATATTCTGTTTTTTCATGTATTTCTCCCGGTGGATTGTCTGTGGATATAATCTGTGCACCGCAGGAAAGGGCTTTATCGTCTTTTTCTTTTACCCTATCAATATTATGATGTTTGG
>DAOOVZ010000217.1:0-4354 GCA_035370665.1 Candidatus Hydrogenedens sp. | reverse complement strand
TCTACCTGCCTCTTTTATCATATTTAAAACATTCTGGTGTATGATTTCGGGGTCGTCATCTGCGGATGATTTGCCTGGGTAAAGTTCGTATAGTTTCTTATACTTGGGAGGTGTGATATTTGGCATAATTACATTTGCACCTCGTTGTAGACCCAGAATTCGTCCTTTGCTGGTATTTACAGTTGCAAGTGCAGTGGTAGCAGGGATATTTGTGTCTGGACATACAATTCTTGTTAATGCAAGGACTTTGTAAGTCATTAACTCATTATTAGGAACAAATTTTTCTTTGTCTAATCTGTAATTGTCTAAAAATTCTCTGCCTAATGGTGTATCTGGATGTGGTATGTAGGGTCCTACACCTATCATATCGAGGTCTAATTCCTTAAAAAGTAAAATGTCCTGAGCAAGGCTTTCATAAGTCTGATATGGAATGCCGACCATTACACCGCCACCTGCTTCATACCCTAATTCTTTTAATGTTCTTAATTGATTAATTCTATATTGAAGCCTTTTCCCATGAGCCGAAGGGTGTATTTTTTGGAAAAGTTTTTCATCAGAAGTTTCAAATCTAAGAAGGTATCGGTCTGCTCCTGCCTCTTTCCATAATTTTAATGTAGCCCCATCTTGTTCCCCGACACTTAAAGTAATTGCCATATCTGCAAATTCTCGAATTTTTTGTATTAATTTCGCTATTCTTTCTGCTGAGAGTACAGGGTCTTCTCCTGACTGTAAAACTATGGTTCTATATCCATTTTTATTGGCAAAAGCAACACACTCTAAAATTTCTTCTTCAGTCATCCGATAACGAACTAAATTTTTATTTTTTATACTAATGCCACAATAGAGGCAATTACGAACACAATAGTTAGAAATTTCGATAAGAGCCCTTAGGTGGACTTCATCCCCTACAAACTGTTTTCGGATAGAGTTTGCTTTTTCCCAGAGATAATTTAAACGATTTTCGTCTGTTTCTTTTAGCCAATATAAGATTTCTTTTTTATCCATTTTTATTGTTATTTGTATATATTTATTGTTTTATACTGCTTTTTGTGCTTTTTGTCTATAAACTTCCAATGCAGCAGGGAAAGGTTCTAATGCTCTATCCAGAATACCTAACGAGTAGGCAATGGTCAAACCGTAGTTGCTAATAGGAACACCCTGTTGTTTACAGTGCATAATACGGTTTAACATGGCTCTACGGTTTATGGTGCATGCTCCACAGTGGATAACTAATTTATATTTGGTTAAATCTGTATAGAAATCATTTCCCTGAACTGTTTCAAATTCTAATTTTCCACCTACATACTGCATTAACCAGCGTGGGATTTTTACCCTTCCAATATCATCGGCAATGGGATGGTGAGAACATGATTCTGCTATGAGGATTTTATCTCCGGGCTTTAAGGTCTCTATTGCGAGTGTCCCTTCCACCTGAGTAAGCAAATCGCCACGGAAACGGGAAAACAGTATAGAGAAACTTGTAACCCAGACATTAGGGGGGGTATCTGCTACTACCTTTAAGAAGGCTTGTGAATCTGTCACGACAATTTTAGGGGGATTTTTCAGTTGCTGCAGCATTGCCCGAAGTTCTCGTTCTTTCACAACCACACACATAGCGTCGTTGTCAAGTAAGTCGCGAATTGTTTGAACTTGAGGCATGATTAACCGTCCTTTGGGTGCTTCTTTATCAATAGGCACTACGAGAACGGCTAACTCACCGGGACCGACTAAATCGCCTAAAATAGTTGGATTATTTATAAAATCGTCAGGCACAGATGAAATGAGTGCATTCCTAAGTTCATTAATGCCCTGTTGTTCTGAGGCTATGGTCTGAACACAAGTAACTTTGTCATTTTTTAAGTGTTGGAGCAGTTCATCTTTGGGCTTTCCCAAATCTGACTTATTAAAAACAATTATTATAGGAATGTTTCGAGATTTAAATTCTTTGTATAAACTTTCTTCAAATTCTGTCCAGATGCCTGCTTCAGTTACTATAATTGTAATATCGGTTCGGTCAAAAATTAGTTGTGTTTTTTTAATTCGCAGTTCGCCCAGAGCGCCAACATCATCAATACCTGCGGTATCAATAAAAAGGACAGGACCCAAGGGAAGCAATTCCATAGGCTTTTCCACCGGGTCCGTAGTAGTTCCGGCGGCTTCAGAAACAATAGAAACATTTTGGTTTGTAATTGCGTTGAGTAGACTGGATTTACCTACATTGCGTCTACCAAACAATCCTATGTGTAGGCGGAAAGATTTTGGTGAACCTCGGTACATAATTTATGTCTTTCATAAAGGGGGTATATGTTATTATGAAGTCCTATCGTTAAAAATTTGTGAGGATATTGAAAAATATTTAAAGCAGTATAAGTATCCCACTCTTATTTGTTATTTTCAATGAATCTGACTATAACCTAATATATTTTTGTTCTACACATAGACATCTCGTTCACCTGCTTTTACACGATTGAGAAGAGGTTCTGCTCGTTTCTTGCGTGCTTCGCTCATTCCATTCAATATCTCCCCTATTTTTGCCCAACCTATTTCCTTTGTTTTGGGTGAGGCATAATCTTCAAGATATTCAGCAAAGGTGTTTAACGCATTTATTTCACAAAAGTTTTTAATTAGTCCGGGTTTGGCAAGGTCCATGAAATCAGCACCGGTTCTACCTAAACGATAGCAAGCAGTGCAAAAGGAGGGGATATAACCTAATTGTGCGATGTCCTGTATCACTTCATCTGGACTGCGATGGTCTCCTAATGAAAATTGGCTCATATCTTCTTCCTCCGCACCGGTATAGCCGCCAGGATTGGTTCGACTACCTGCTGAGATTTGTGAAACACCCAACGCAAAGGTTTCTCTACGCATATCCGGTGTCTCACGGGTGGTCATAATCATACCTGTATATGGGACGGCTAATCTCAAAATTGCAACTACCTTGCAGAAATCAATGTCAGATACAGCATAGGGTGGATGTAAGGATATTTCTGAGCCTACGGCAGGTTCTATTCTCGGGACACTTATTGTGTGGCATCCGACTCCGAATTTTTCTTCAAGGTGTTTAATGTGCTGCATTAGAGCCATAACTTCAAATCGCCAGTCAAATAGCCCGAACAATACACCAACGCCAACATCGTTAATACCTGCTTCCATTGCACGGTCCATAGCGGTTATACGCCAATCATAATCTTTTTTTATACCTCTGATATGCATTTTATTATAGGTTTCACGATGATATGTTTCCTGAAATAATTGATAAGTGCCAATCTTTGCATCTTTTAATCTCTTAAACTCTTCAAGTGTAAGGGGTGCAACATTTACATTAACCCTTCTAATTTCCCCTCTGCCTTTTTTGACGCTATAAATTGTTTTAACACAGTTGATAATATAATCAAATCCTTCCTCCGAAGGATAAGATTCTCCTGCAACAAGCAAGATTCTTTTATGCCCCTCATCAACTATAGCCTCTACTTCTTTACGGACTTCATCTTGATTGAGTGCCTTACGCCGTAATAAGGTATTGCTGCTTCTAAATGCACAGTATATACATTCATTTTTACATAGGTTTGATACATACAAAGGTGCGAATAGAACTAACCTTTTCCCATAGATTTCTTCTTTGACTCTACGGGCGGTTGCAAACACTTCTTTTAACAGGTCTGGGTCACTAACCATAGCAAGAGAAGCAACCTCGGATTCATTCAAGCCTTTTAATTCAAGGGCTTTTGAAAGTATTTCACGGATACGGACAGCGTCTTCTTTTGTGCTGTTTTTCAATGTATCAAAAATCTGTTCTTCGTTAATAAATACTGTGTCAAATTTTGTGCTCATTGTTCTTTACCTCACTTTATAATTTTAAGTTCACTCTGAACTTATAATTTCCTACAGTATTCAACAAATTGTTTTGATAAATTATTGATGTTTATTTTTTTTACTCTTAATGAGATTAAACATTATAATTCAATTTTTAATTTATCTTTATAATAATTAGAACTTTCAATTTTTCAGTTTCAATATCTCTACATGCTTAACAAATTAAGTGCATCATCTATTCCCCCATTACTCTTAAATCCATAATAAATAATTATACACTTTTTATCTAAAAAACTGATGATTCTCTCTTAATTTGCAGATGTAATATTTACCTATCAATCCATTTTTAATATTATTTTACAAAGTTCATGAAAAACAATATCATTAATAACTATTTGAATCTTCCTTAATATTAATTTTTCACTACTTCTCAGTCAAAACACGAACCCAAAAGTTTCTGTATGCAACTGGACCGTGGTCTCCTTGTAGCATAACAGGTCCTTTGGGTGCTTCATCATTGAATAAGGCAGCACGAGTAGGA
>DAOOVZ010000216.1:2585-4384 GCA_035370665.1 Candidatus Hydrogenedens sp. | reverse complement strand
AAGGAGATGAGTCATGCCAAGAATAATTCAAGGAGATTTAGTTTCTCAGAACAAAAAATTTGGAATTGTCGCAGCACGGTTCAACGAGTTCATTGTCCAAAAATTAGTAGATGGTGCTTTAGATGCCTTAAATAGGCATGGAGTTCCTGATGAATCTATTACAGTTGTATGGGTTCCGGGTTCATTTGAGATACCATTAATCACAAAGAAAATGGCAGAATCTAAAAAATTTGATGCAATTATTACATTGGGTTGTGTAATTCGTGGTGGGACTCCACACTTTGAATATATAGCCGCTGAAACTACAAAAGGAATAGGACAAGTATCACTAGATACAAAAGTCCCTGTTATCTTTGGTGTATTAACAACAGACAGCATTGAGCAGGCAATAGAACGGGCAGGGACTAAAGCAGGCAACAAAGGGACTCTCGCCGCTTTTTCTGCTTTGGAGATGGTTTCCTTGATGGAGCAACTGGATTCATGCCGCTAGTTGAACAGCGAAGAAAATCGAGAATAACAGCGTTACAGTTCCTTTTCGGATTAGAATTTAGACCTTTTGATGGAGAGGAAGAATTAAAAGATTTCTGGAAAAATAATCCAAACAGAAAATCTGTCAGAAATTATGCTGAAACACTTATTCAAGGGGTAATAGAAAAACAAGAAGAAATTGATGAAATAATAAAGAAATCACTTAAACGCTGGAATTGGGAACGAGTAGGACATATTGAAAGAGTTATAATAAAGATCGCAACTTACGAAGCAGGTATAGCAACATTGGTCAGTCCTCGCATTGCTATATCAGAAGCAGTAGAACTTGCAAAAATTTTTGGAACGGAAGATGCGCCTCGTTTTGTTAATGGAGTATTAGACCGTGTATTTTGCGACCAGGGTTGGATAGAAAAAGATAATTAAACGCCACAATTGGTCAAATATATCTTAACTTGTTGGTGGGCGTGGTATTATTTCGCAATTAGGCAATATGGATTGAAGTTGTAATAATCCTTCCGGAGAAATTCCTGTATTCGTCAAATTTAATCGCTTTAAATTTTTCATATTCTTTAGCCTGCCTATACTTGCATTGGTAATTTTTGCTTGCTGTATCCATAACTCTTCTAACTGTGGAAAAGAATCAAAAACTTCAAAACCTCTATCTGTAATATTGACAGAGTAAAGTTTTATTTCCCTTAAATTTCGTAAATTTTTTAACTTTAAGAAACCTACATCCGAAACGCGAGTCTGAACCAGTTGCAAACTTTTCAACCCAGTTAAATGACTGATATAACCAATCATTTCGTCATCTACCTTATATCCAACTAATCCTAACGCCTGAATGTCGTTAGGATTTAAATTTAATAACCATTGCATTTCCTTTGCACTCTCAATGTCCATTTGTAGTTTTATTTCGGTATTTTTGGGAATAGTAACCGTTCCTTTTGCTTCTGAAAAAGGTTTCCAATCAGCCTGTATTGGTTCGCCCCAGGTATGAGTAAGAATTTTACCCAGCGATTTATCTCCTGGAAATTTAATAGTTCGCTCTGGTAATGGCTGGTTAACTGGAATATCTGGAATAATATTTTTACATACAATATTTAAGTTTGGATAAGATGATTTTATGTTATTTATTATACTTTCTGACACATCATCATCTATATATACTGTTTTGAAATTCTGTTGAGATAGCCATTCAAAAGTGCTATTCTCTTGCGGAATACTGTCTAAAGTTAGAGCATATATTTTTTCTATAACATCACGCTCCACCTTTTGTAAACGGCTTATCAAACCTTCATTTGTTCTTAATT
>DAOOVZ010000216.1:0-2575 GCA_035370665.1 Candidatus Hydrogenedens sp. | reverse complement strand
TAAGACGCACCCACTCGTTTTTTGCTGAAAGACCGCTATCTTGATAATATAAAGTTCCCACTGTATAATTGTCTGGAAATATCAAAAAAAACTTCTTCTTCTCAGGATTAGAAACTTGCTTAGGTGCGGTTTCTGTTTTTGCTTCTGTGGCTGTGGAAGATGTCTGAGTAGATGGTGAAATAGGTTTCTCCTCATTAACAACCTCTTTTTGTGTCATATTATCTGATGCTGGTTCTGTTCGAGTATTAGAAATATAAAATCCAATACCAATACCTATAACCAAAACGATAATAATTCCCACAAAGACGATTAATAATGTGTGCTTACTGCTCTCTTTTCTAAGAGTGATACTGCCTGATGTCATTATTGCTTCCGGTATTTCTTCAAATATGCTCTTTGTAGGCTCTGTTTCAATTGAATCAGGTTTTTGCTTTGGTTCTTCGGTAGGGTGATGTTGCTTTTGTTTTAATTGCTCCAATTCTTGTCTGAGTGCCTGTCTGGAATTTAGCAGCATAGATGACTGGGAACGTAAAGATTCCATTTCACTCATAAGTTCTTCTAGTTGTTTTTCCTTCTTTACTTTTTCGTCATTAATACGAGCAATTTCCTGTTCCTTTTCAGATAATGTCTTCTGCAAAGAATTAAGTTGCTCACGGATTTTATCTAACTCTGTATTCTTTTCAGTTTCTCGTTGCTTTAATACCTGAATTTCTTGTTCAAGTATTTCCTGATGTGTTTGAGCAGAATGAGTTTGTTCATGTAAAGAAACAAGTTCTTCTTGCAATTTGGCTAATAATTCTTCTTTTTCTGTTCTTTTTTTTATCTCTTCCTTAAATGCTGTTTCTCTATCGTTTAATGATGCTGATAATTGGTCTATTTTTTCTTGTAACTCAATAAATTCTTTTTCTTTAGATGTGAGTTTTCCCCGGAAAACAGTTAGTTCCTCTTCAATTTTATTTTCTGAATGTGTTGCTGCGTATTCCTTTTCACGGACAGCGGATAACTCTTCTTGCAACTTTTGAATTTGCTGAATGTATTGTTCCTGTGTTTTTTGAGATTCTTGAACAGCCAGTTCCCGTGCTTTTAATTCTTCTTGTAATTCTCTAACTTTATTTTGTGCTTCAGAAAGGGCAATCTCTTTTTCCTTTTCCCCCTGCCGCAATAGTTCCAACTCTTTGACCATAGTTTCTTCAGTGTTTATATATTGTGTGGCTTTTGACCGTAATTGTTCTAATTCCTGTTGAATCTGCTGAAGATTCTCTTCCGTCATCATGCTTCGCTTTTCCGCATTTTGTAGCAATGATTCTCGTTCTGCCAGCATCTGTTTTACTTTTTCTAATTCATTACGAGTATTATCCAGTGCCTCTTCTTTCTTATATGTTGTTTGTCGAAATTGCTCAATTTCCTTCTGTAATTGTTGCTCTGCTTCCAACGCTTGCTTTGCCTGAGATTGAGTTGCTCCCATTTCTTTTCGAAGTCGTTCAGCCTCTTTTTTACTTTCTGATGCCTGCTGCTCCAATATTTGTATAAGTTGTTCTTTTTCCTGAAGTTGTTGCTGTATTTGTTGTAGGGCTTTTCTTGTTTGTTCTAATTCTTTTGATTTTTGCTCTTCAACCTTTCGAAGGTCCTCTATCTGCTTTTGTAAATCCTCTTGAGACTTTTCGGCATCCTTTGCCTGTTCCTGTAATTTCCCTATTTCTTGTTCTAAAAAATGAACTTGTTTTTCTCTCTCTATCTTTTCATTCTCTAATACTGTAATTTCACTTTCACGAGATTCTAATATAGACTTTAATTCATGAAGTTGACTCTGAGCCCGTTGTAGAGCATCTTCTTTTGTTCTACTCAATTCTTTGAGTTGTCTTAACTCTTCACTTAAATTTGCTTGAAACTGTGCCGCCTTTTCCGCTTTTCCCTGAAGTGTATTTAATTCAGACTCCATTATCGCAACTTTTTTTTCTCTTTGTGCTCGTTCCAATGCCGCTTCTTGAATCTTATGCTCCTTCTCATCAAGCGATTCTTTCAATTTTTTTAACTCTTCTTGTGCCTGAAGCAATTCTTTATTCTTTCTATCTTCCTGTTCTTGTATCTTTTTTAATTCAATAGATAATTCCTTATTAACAGCCTCTGCTTCCTCTTTCTCTTCCTTTACATGGATAAGTTGACTCTTTAACTTCCTTATCTCCTGTTCCAAAACCTGTCTTTCGTTAGTCTTCTTGCTCTGCTTATTTAATTCTTCCTTTATCTGAATTAATCGGTCACGATAGTTAGCCAATATTTCATTGATGTATCTTCTCTCCTCATCATCAAAGTGAATATTTAGCCATAAAATTCTCTTTTCAAAATCAGTAATAAGTTCTTCAAGATTCGGAATTAGTTTTGCCAATTCATCCCAGTTCTCAATTGCTAACGCTAATTCCACCTTTATAAAAAGAATATTTATAAAATTATTAAATTCTACGTATTGATCTGCAGTCCAATTATTATTAATTTCTATATGTTTATTTTTTAGAATTTCTTCATTTACCAATTCAGTAGGATTAAACAAATATAATAATTCTCTATATTTTTTTGATAA
>DAOOVZ010000215.1:0-4400 GCA_035370665.1 Candidatus Hydrogenedens sp. | reverse complement strand
GTTTGTCGGAATCCAAAATTTCTAATGCCTTAGAAATTTGCCCTTGTGATAATGGTGCAATAAGTTTTGCTTTGTCTTCTGGTATCTCTTTAATTTGCATGAGTATCCGGGACACAGTATTAAACCGAAGCCTTTGAAATCGAATCGGCTGACAACGAGAACGAATCGTAGGTAGTATCATTCCCGGATTAGAACTTAGCAGAATAAAGGTAGTCTCGGATACAGGTTCTTCTAGTGTTTTCAAAAAGTGATTTTGTGCAGGAATACCTATTCGCTCAGAATCTTCAAAAATAATAAACCTTCGTTTACTCTCATAAGGTCCATATTGTGCCGTTTTATTGACATCCTCAATTGTTTCGACACTGATAAGGCGGGTTTTGCCAATAGGTTTGATTATTGTCACATCAGGGTATATGTCCTTTGCAATACGCATGCAAGTAGAGCATATTTCACAACCTTTATTCTCTTGATTTTCACATAGAACTGTCTGGGCAAATGTTTTCGCAGTAAACTTTTTACCTACTCCATCAGGACCCCAGAACAAATAGGCATGGGCTATGCGATTATTTTTGATAGAGTTGGCTAAAATTCGTATGGAAGTATTCTGGTCAAATATTTTTTGGAATGCTTTCGGTATTTTTTCTTCTGTATGTTCTAATGACTGGAACATATTTTCTTCAAATCCTTTTGAATTATCGTGGAGATTATATCTTCAGGTTGAGTAGCGTCAATAACCATGATTCTGTGAGTGTTCTCTTTTGCAATCCGTAGAAAACAATCTCGAATATTTTTATGAAACTCAATGCTTTCTGTTTCTAAACGGTCAAGTGAGTTTCCGCGTTTATTGATTCTATTCAAACCAACTTCAACAGGTAGGTCTAATAAATAGGTTCTTGTAGGATAAATCCCTAATGTGGCAATCTTATGAACCTGATGTATCAATTCAAAGTTAAGACCTCGTCCACCCCCTTGATATGCCGTTGTCGAATCAATGTATCTATCACAAATAACAGTAATTTTCTTTTTTAAAGCAGGTATAATTACCTCCTGTAAATGTTGAATTCGGTCAGCAGAAAATAGGAGTAATTCAGTAATGGGATGTAGAGAATAGGAAGGGTCATTTTTATCAAGCAAGATATGTCGTATTTTGACTCCAGTAGATGTGGCACCAGGCTCATAAGTTCGCAGAACAAGATATCCCAATTGTTTAAGATATTCTTCTGCCTTTTTTGCTTGGGTGGTCTTCCCTGAGCCTTCTATTCCTTCAAAAGTTATAAATTGACCATTTATTTGTTCAATAGCCGTTTTCGTGATTCATTGCCTCGTTTAAAAAATTCAATAATTTGCTCTGAATTATCATTTTCAAGAAAAGTTTTGAATTCATCAAGTCTTTTTTGAACTGCCTCAATACCGGATAAAATATTATTCTTGTTGGTCATTGAAATCTCACTCCAAATTTCAGGACGACTTTCTGCAATACGAGTAGTATCTATAAAACCGCCACCAATAAAATACCTTTGTGCCCCAGTTTCACCAGCAACCCGGGCTAAAGCAGATGCAAGTATATGAGGTAGATGACTTGTATATGCCATAAAATAATCATGTTCCTCTGCGTCTATCTCTATTGTAGTTGCACCCATTATTTTCCAGAAATCCCAGACAAGTTTTTTTGATTCTGGACAGGTGTTTTTGCCTTTTTCTATTAAGCAGATAGTATTTTCATAGAAATCAGGTTTACCATGTTCAGGTCCGTATTTTTCTGAACCTGCAAGTGGATGACTACCAATAAATGGACTATCTTTTTGCCAGATACTTTGTGCAGTCTGGCATATTTCTCTCTTAGTGCTACATACATCGGTTATTGTGGCTATTGGAGAAATATGCTCTGCTATTACTTTAAGTATGGTAATAGCAGATTGGACTGGAGTGCAAAGAATTAGAAAATTGGACTCCTCTGTTGCTGAAATTAAGTCGGTAAAGATGGTATCAATAGCACCTATTTCCTTTGCCTTTTCCAGAGTAGATATGTTCCTTCCTACTCCAATAACTTCATCAGATAGTTTTTTCTGTCTAATTGCCATTCCCAAAGAAGCACCTAAAAGCCCTACCCCTACAATGGTTACTTTTCCCAAATAAAATTCCACTTTACAATCTCCAATTAATCGGGGCTAATGAGTATTACTTTCGCCTCGGTAATAGTAAATTTTTTTAAGTATAACGCTCTTCCTACTATAATCTCATCTACGCCCAAAGACTCTAACATTTTGGCTTTACGAATGTCTTCAAGACAGGAGATTCCACCAGACATTGTCACGGAGATATGGAGAGATTCGGCTATTTCCCGTGTTGTTTCAAAATTGGGGCCATTCATCATGCCATCAGACAATATATCTGTGTAGATTATCCGAGAGACACCATAACTTTGAGCATTCTTTGCCATATCCATTGCGGAGATACCTGTTTCCTGAATCCATCCTTCAAGGGCTAATTTTCCATTTTTTGCATCAATAGCGACAGCAATTTTGTTGCCCCATGTTTTTACTGCCGTTTGTAATAATTCTGGGTTTCTAATGGCTGCTGTCCCAAGAATGACTCGTGTCGCATTGGCAGAAATAATATTTTCAATGGTATCTAAATTTCTAATACCACCACCAACCTCATAAGGAATTTGTAATTTGCCAAGTTCTTTAAGAAAAGATAATATCTCACATTTACCAGATTTTGCACCGTCTAAATCAACGATATGAATTAAACCATCTTGAAGTTCATTCCACAAAATTTGTGCCTGTTCAAGTGGCTTAGCAGAGAAAACTGTCTCTTTAAAATAATCCCCCTGAACCAAATTAACACACTTACCACCCCGAATATCAATAGCAGGCACAATACGCATGAGTAAATACGCCTGTATTAATAAGATGTTTCTATATCAGAATTATTCGTTGATTCTGGCTCAACTGTTTCTTGTTCTGATGATATAGGCTCATTTGCAATAGCAGATTTGGCAATTTCAACAAGTTTTGCAAATGCTTCCTCGTCGTTTACTGCGAGGTCGGCTAATGTTTTTCTGTTTACATCCATCTGAGCCTTATGCAAACCAAATACTAAACGATTATAACTCAAGCCGTAATTCCGTGCAGCAGCGTTAATACGTGCAATCCATAAAGCGCGTATATCTCTTTTCTTTGTCCTGCGGTCGCGATAGGCATATTGCCCAGCGTGGTCTACTGCTTGTTTAGCCGTTTTATATAACCGATGATGGCTTCCACGATAGCCTTCTGCAAGTTTTAATACCTTGCGCCTGCGGTCGCGTGAAGCAGGCTTATTTGTTGCTCTTGGCATTGCTCTTTCTCCTATTTTTTTAGAATGTTGCGTTTATGTTCCGGAGGCATTTTTCCGGAGACATGAACAAATTAAATTCTATTTTTAATATTCTTATGAATAAGGCAACAACAATTTTATCCGTTTCACTTCGGTTGATGAAACTAAAGCAGCTTTCCTCAGATGTCTCTTTTTCTTTGCTGGTTTTGTTGTCTTTAAGTGGCGATTATATGCCTTGCGTCTTAAAACCTTCCCGTTCTTTGTAACCTTGAACCTTTTGTAAGCACTACGGCTCGTTTTTGCTTTCATAAAACCGACTCCTCTTTAATACACAAAATTTAGTAATTTATTATTATCCCGAATTGAAAAGTTCCTTGAAAAACTGTCGCTATTTAACTAACTTTACCCGGACTTAAAGTAATTGTTAGTGATTTGTCTTCAGAACGACAATTTTCAATTGAATAATTTTCAGAGCAAAGGTCTTTTGTAGATTCAATAATATTTTTTAATATTTCATACGCAAATTCAGGATGTTCATATTCACGACCTCTGAACACTACTGAAACCTTTACCTTGTCTCCTTCTGCAAGAAACTCTCGTATATGTTTTAACTTATATTCAAAATCATGTTTATCTGTTTTGGGTCTTAACTTTATCTCTTTAACAACTATAACATGTTGTTTCTTTTTCGCTTCACGGGCTCTTCGTTTTTGTTCATAGCGATATTTCCCATAATCCATTATTCTGCAAACAGGTGGCGTAGCATTCGGTGCAACTTCAACAAGGTCAAATCCTCTCAATTCAGCCTCCCTGATAGCGTCCCGTTTACTCATTATTCCCAACTGGACACCTTTATCATCTATGACCCTTACTTGCGTAGCCCTAATTTCATCATTTATACGCACTGAGTCTTCTGATGTTTTTGTTATAGTTGCTCTCCTTTATTTCACAATTTTATATACTCAAATTTGTAAGTGAAATTATACTTGAATAGAACTTATTTTATCAAATTATATTCCACGCTTACAGCTAAATAAAAAGTTCTCGCTAAAAATATTAGGGAAAAACTTGCAATTTCTATA
>DAOOVZ010000214.1:0-4408 GCA_035370665.1 Candidatus Hydrogenedens sp. | reverse complement strand
ACGAAAGGTTAAAGGGTTCTTTAAGCGTTATTTTGTCTCCTTCTGAAGTTATTGCTAATGGAGAGGAGGAAGGAGGAGAGGGAGAAGGAGAAGATGGAGAAGAAGAAGAGAAAGGTGCAAAATGGCGTAGAGTAGGAGAAGAAGTCTGGCTGGATAGTGGAGCAATAGAAAAGAATCTGCCCGTGGATGTATACGAGATTGAGTTTAAGCCAGTATATGGCTGGGATGTGCCAGAGAAAACATTAGTTGATTTAAAAGAGGAAATTGTTAATGAGGTATTTGCAATATATACAAGACAGCAAGGTGAGTTAGTTGTTAATATTCTACCTGAAGAAGCAGTGAAGGCAGGTGCGATGTGGAGATTTACAGGCGAAACAAGTTATCGTAAAAGTGGAGAAATCATTAAAAAAGAAGTAGAAAAATATACAATTGAATTTAGTGATGTATCTAATTGGACAAAACCTGATTCAATAGAAGTGGAAATACCTCCATATAATAAACTTGTGATAGATGTAAAGTATATACCTGCATCTATTCAAGAAGGTGAAGGAGTAAAAGAGGGAATTAATGAAGGAGAAGGAGAAGGTGAAAGTGAAAAGCCGTCTATATGTGGATGTAATGATAAAGAAGGTGTAAATCAAATAAAACAAATTTTTAGTAATTTATTTGTGGTTGGTATAAGTTTAGGAATTTTATGTATGTGGATGGGAGTTAAAAAGGAGGATAATAAATAGTGAATTAAGGAAATATTTCTTGACAATTTTGAAAATATTTGTTAGACTATTTATAATTGTTAATAATAAAATAAAAATTTAGTGGAGATATAAAAATGTGGAAAGAAGCGATTTTAATTTTTATAATGTTATCTTTGCTTATTCAACCTATCCTTGTTTTTGCACAGGAATATAATCCTGATGAGGATTTGCCTAAACCAACTCGATTTGAAAAGTCTTTAACCAAATTAGGACGGGGTCTGTCTAATATTATGTTTGGTTGGGCAGAATTGCCATTGACCTTTGATAAAAAAATGAAGGAAGGTAAACCCTTTGGATATTTATTTGGAGTAGTTCCTGTTCTTGGAACGGCGCGTGCAATTATGAGAACAGGGACGGGAGTATTTGAAACTGTAACTTTCCCTGTGACTGACAAAGAAGTAAATTATCAGCCTATTCTAGAACCTGAATTTCTATTTTAATTAGGGTATAGACAGGGACCTCCAATATACTCAGTATAGTCCAATTAAAAGATGGATAAAAGGGTGTGGTTGTTCTTATAAATGAGTATGGTAAAGATAAGAACACATCTATCGTTTTTCAAAAAGGGAGGAACGAAAGGTTATACCAATCCAAAATCTTTTGGACTTTATAAAACCTGAAAATTTGGTAGACATTCTTTGTGTTCAGAAACGGTTTTTTGGAGATAGGAATCTGGTTCCCATTGTAATAAAAGAAGAAGTCCTGTTGAATAAATCGCAAAATTAATTATATTAATTATCACATGGAAGAATTGACAAAATATATGATTAATAGTCTTTTGTCTGAGATAGTAACAATTCCCAGTATCTCAACCTTAGTGCAACATATAGGGGCTCGAATTGCAGAAGAATGGAAATTATCAAAGGATTTATGTGGAGATATTTGATGGTATCACGAGCCCTGGAATGCGGAGGACGAACAGTTAAAAAGACTTTTTGCGTCTTTAAGTGTAGCGGATTATATCGTTCGTGTATCCGGTTTGTCTGCTTATGAGCATGAATTGTATCCATTACGAGAAGATGTATAAACTATGTCAGGTTTAAATAATTCCATGATTGTTGATATTATTAATTTTTATTCTAATAAATACGGATTTATTGAGGAATTAATGAATTATAGTGGCTCGTAAGCATTTTAATCTTTTTGTAAATTAACCAGATAAGGAGAGTCGAAATGAGTGAACAAAATACTTTGACGCAAAAGCGGTGGACAGAAGGTCTAACGGGTTATCATTATTTGGTTCTGGCGATGGCGATTATGGGTTGGATGTTTGATACGATGGACCAGTGGTTATTTGTATTTGTGAAACAGCCTGCTATCAGGGCTCTGGTGCCTGGAGCAAGTGA
Source organism: Candidatus Hydrogenedens sp. (assembly GCA_035370665.1). GTDB lineage: Bacteria > Hydrogenedentota > Hydrogenedentia > Hydrogenedentales > Hydrogenedentaceae > Hydrogenedens. The sequence goes on along the minus strand of DAOOVZ010000214.1, from coordinate 2,307 downwards.
AGCAGAATTAAGTTCATATATTGGTATTGCTACAATGTGTATGATGTTAGGCTGGGCAACTGGAGGCTTGTTCTTTGGTATCATAGGAGACCGATTGGGACGAACTAAAACAATGGCAATAACAATCTTGATGTATGCAGGTTTTACAGGGTTAAGTGGTTTGTCTCATAATTGGATAGAATTCTGTTTTTATAGATTTCTCACAGGGTTAGGAATTGGTGGCGAATTTGCAGCGGGAACAGCATTGGTTGCAGAGACTTTTCCTGACCATGCAAGGTCTACGGCTCTGGCTCTCGTGCAGTCCATGTCAGCAATTGGTAATGTCCTGTCGGGGGTTATTAACATTACATTAAGCACTATGCTTACATCTGTTGACTCTGTTTGGCGTTATGTTTTCGCTATAGGGGTTTTACCTGGTATTCTGGTTTTTCTAATTTTGCTATATGTTAAAGAACCGCAGGCATGGAGCGATGCAAAAGAACGGGCAAAAAAGGGGGAAGAAGGGTTAGGCTCAATAAAGGAAATGTTCAGCCATCCGCGTTGGCGAAAGAATACGATTATTGGCGTAATATTAGCAACGGTAGGTGTAGTCGGTTTCTGGGGAATAAGCGTGTGGTCCGCCGAACTTTTAAGAAGTGTTTTAAATCCTGATAATCTGCCTGAACTAAAAAGGTCAACAGAAGTAAAAGTAAGTTTGGCAGTAATTGCACAAAATTTGGGATGTGCCTTCGGTGCTCTGGCTTATGGTGCTGTAGCGAAACGATATGGACGGAAAGTAGGTTTCGCTCTTGCTTTACTCGGTTGTTTAATTATAATTCCGATAACTTTCTTATTTACAAATTCTTTCCCGGTCGCCGTGATTCTATTTTTCTCTATGGGATTTATGCTACTAGCAATTTTCTCTGGTTATGCCATTTACTTCCCAGAGCTATATCCTACAAGATTAAGGTCAACAGGTGTTGGATTTAACTATAATGTTGCAAGATTCATCTCCGCTTTTGGTCCTTATATCTTTGGAAGCCTTGCACAACGGTTTGGCATCCGGTATGCTGGAGTCATAATCTCGTCTGTATTCGTTATTGGATTAGCCGTATTACCGTTTGCCCCTGAAACAAAGGATAAACCTCTTCCTGAATAAAAAGATATAAAATATACTATTAGTTCTTTTATCTTTTAGTGTGCAAAAGTAAACAAATATATAGGATAAATTTCTATTGTAAAAAGGAGGCAATTATAATCTTTTAAATTATATTAATAATGATAAATTTAAAGCAAAAAAATATTTTTTAAGTTATTAAATTTTAGTTTTGTTTATAAAACAAGGATTTATCATTTTAATATGACTTTTAAGGATTTGTTTTGAGAATGATTTTTGACTTTATTATTTAAATTATGCTACATTAATGGACAATATCCCGGACTTATAATCCTTCCAAGTAAGCAAATTAAGATGAGGAAATTGTTATGCCAAGACCTATTATTTTATTAACAAATGATGATGGTATTCATGCAAGAGGTTTATGTTTACTTTCCGAAATGATGGAGAATATAGGTGAAGTTTATGTATTTGCTCCGGACCGCGAACAGAGTGCGGTGGGGCATGGTGTATCTTTAAGAAAGCCATTAAGGGTTACTCCTATCAGAGAGAGGTGGAATATGGTTGATGGAACTCCAACGGATTGTGTAATGTTAGCAGTTCGGGATTTATTAGGTGCTAAACCTTCGCTTATTATTTCAGGAATAAATGCAGGTGCAAATTTAGGGGATGATGTTACATATTCAGGCACAGTTGCTGGTGCATTTGAAGGTATGCTTTTAGGTATTCCCTCATTTTCAATTTCCGTTGTAAGTCATGAGCCAACCAATTTTGAATCAGCAGGTGTTTTCGCATTGAAACTGGCTAGGTATATCCTCAAATATGGACTCCCACCAGATACAATGCTAAATGTTAATGTTCCTGACCTTGCTTATTCTGAGTTAAAAGGTGTTGCTATAACCAAAATGGGTCGAAGAAACTATCAAGACGAAATTGTTAAAAGACATGACCCGCGTGGACAGATTTATTATTGGATAGGAGGAGCACAGCCGACCCATGTTCAGGAGCCGGGAACGGACTTTGATGCTATTGAGCAGAATCAAATTAGTATTACACCTCTCCAAAGGGATTTAACGAATCATTCCGCTTTGTCTCGTTTTTATGACCCGCGTATTGAATTATAATTTTTTTACATAAAAAGGGCGGTTGTTAATGAAGTTATTGAGGAAGTTGTATGATTGGGTATTGAGTTGGGCAGAAAGTCCTTATGG
>DAOOVZ010000213.1:0-4475 GCA_035370665.1 Candidatus Hydrogenedens sp. | reverse complement strand
AGATGTAGAAATTGGGATTTCTTGCTTCATGTTTTCACGAACATATTGAGGAATTTCCTCTATAACATCTGATATTTTTCCCACTAATTTGGCACCCTGTTTAATTAACCAATGTGGACCTTCGCTGTTGAATGAGCCAATGGGTCCGGGGACTGCAAACACAATTTTACCCTGGTCGGCAGCGTGTTGGGCTGTTATCATAGCACCACTATTACACATTGCCTCTGTAACCATTGTGCCAAGGGAAAAACCGCTAATAAAACGATTTCTCGCAGGGAAATTATTCCCCATCGGTTTTGTCTGCATACTAAATGTAGAAATGACTGCTCCCTGAGTCTGGATTCTTTCATACAACTCCTTGTTTTCTCTCGGATAGATAACATCAATACCACAACCTAAAAATGCTATAGTCCTTCCACCGCTATCCAGTGCCGCTTTATGTGCAATAGCATCTATACCTAAGGCAAGTCCACTAACCACAGTAAATCCAGCAATTGCAAGACCCTGTGCAAAAAAATTCGTTACCTTACTGCCGTAAGGGGTATATTTCCTTGTCCCTACAACAGAAATGGAATACTGGTCGCATTCAAGCAAAGTGCCTTTGTAGTATAGAACTAATGGCGGGTCATATATCTCTGCTAATGATACAGGATAGCCAGCGTCGTCTAATGTAATGATTTTTACACCATGCTTTTCAATTAGCCTCTCTTCCTCATCTACATCAACCACTTCACGATAGTGTGTAATTCTATGGGCTAAAATCTTGCCAACCACTTCTGCTATCGCCTTTTCGGAAGCAGTAAGGACCTCTAATGGTGAACCAAACCGAGAAACTAATTTTATAAAATTTGCTGAACCAATCCCCGGAATCAAGAACAGTGTTAGCCATTGTCTTTTTTGTTCTTGCATACTTAATTTCCCATCTATTTGTTTGTCAAATCTTTATAACATGCGTTCCGATACCATACCTCGCCTCCATGGTCCTGTAATTGTAAATATCCCCTCGGAGGTAGTTGTGCTAAAGGTGTATCAAACTTCCCAATAGGCATGGTCATTAACGATATATCCACATCCAATACCTTCCAACCGTTCATGAATACAATCACATTACTTCCCCGACAGATAATATCATAAGAGTTCCATTCACCGGGAGAAAAACTCATATTAAACATTGGCGTGGCTACATCATACAAAGAGCCACAGGAATTTTTATTTGGTGACTCTCCATAATCTTCTAAAACTTGTATCTCAAAACCTTTCTGAACAGGGTCCTTCAAATCTGAACGGAAAAAGACACCACTATTTGCCTTATGTGTTACTTTAAATTCAATATGTAATTCAAAATCGGAGACCTCTGAACCTAAATAAGCAATATAACCGCCTCTGGAACCAGGTATATGAAATGTATTATCAGGCAAAAATTCAAAGCCTGCCTTTTTATCATTAGAGGTTACATTTTCCCATTTTGGTTGATATTCAGGAGAGAACAGATTTATCCATCCCTCTCCGTGAGGTGTAGGAGTACACTTTCCTATCGGAACTCGTTTCTGAACTTCAACAGTATTTTTTATAGAACATGAAAAAGAAAACATTGCCAAAATTAAAACAATTACCATCAATACTTGCAGAGGAAATATACCTCGCTTTTGGGTTAAATGTTTTTTCATCGTCATTCTCCTTATCGTAAAATTTTTTGTTTGCTAATTTTTATAAATCATGCTATTCATTTATAATTCACAAATAGATAAAAGTATAATGATAAGTTAAGCATATTTCAATTTGAACAGATAAGGAAACAGACTATGAAAGGAGTAGTTTTAGCAGGAGGATTAGGCACAAGGCTTTTACCTTTAACTCGTGTTACTAATAAACACTTGCTACCTGTTTTTAACAAACCCATGATTTTTTATCCAATTCAGACACTTGTGGATGCAGGAATTAAGGATATAATGATAGTCACAGGTGGAAATAATGCAGGTGATTTTTTACGCTTGCTTGGAAATGGAGAGGATTTTGGCTTACGACAATTGCACTATACTTATCAAAAAACAGAAGGTGGTATTGCACATGCCCTTGCCCTTGCTGAGCCATTTGTAGGAAAAGACAAAGTAGTGGTTATCCTTGGCGATAACTTTACACAGGATAGCATAAAAAAGGCGGTTGATGATTTTGCAAAACAACCGTCTGGTGCAAAAATATTTTTGAAGGAAGTGCCAAATCCCCGGGAGTTTGGTGTAGCGGTCATTGATAACGGCAAAGTAAAGGAGATTATAGAGAAGCCAAAAGAACCCCCGACCAACTATGCAGTTATTGGTATATATTTGTATGATTCTGATGTATTTGACATCTGCAAGACACTTAAACCCAGTGCACGCGGAGAGTTAGAAATTACAGATGTAAACAATGAATATATTAGACGAGGGACAATGACTTATGAATTTTTAGAAGGATGGTGGGCAGATTGTGGGAGTTTCGAGGCATTATTACGCTCAAATATTCTTGTTGCAAAAGAACACGGCTTCAATATTTAATAATTTATTTGTCTATATAAAACCAATATAAATATTTAGTTTAACAATAATTTATTGAAATTTTATACATAATATTGTATTATTTAATAAAGAGTAGATTTGTTAGCCCAAAAATCATGGCTAATTTTTTATAAATAAACATTATGGATTAACATTTAATTAAACTTATTAAAAGGATATTATTATGGAAAAGGGGTCTGATATAGATTCTTTGTTAAATCGGTTTGTGTCAAATCAGCATAATGATTTAATAAAAGAATTTGAGGAAAAAGTTCGGGAAAACCCGGAGGATATGAAAGCACATGCTGTACTTGGAGACGCCTATATAATGGTAGATCGTTATAATGATGCGGTAGTAGAACTTAAAAAGGCCATTAATATTGACCCCAATAACGAACATACCCGTATTATTTTGGGGATTGCTTATTCTTTTTTAAATCTTTATGATGAGGCAATAAAAGAATTTAGGGAAGCCATTCGTATCAATCCAAATAATTCACAGGCATACGCAGAGATAGGAAGAGTTTATACTTTAATGGAGCATTATGACGATTCAATAAAAGCATATAAAGAATCCATTAGACTTGAACCAAAAAATGCTTCGGCACATAGTGGATTTGGAGATGCTTTATATGCCTCGGGTAATTATAATGAGGCTATAAAAGAACTTAAAGAATCTATTTGTATTGACCCCAAAAATGCAGATACACATATTAGACTTGGAATTATTTATTCTTTTTTAAATCGTTATGATGAGGCAATAAAAGAATTTAGGGAAGCTATCTCTATCAATCCAAATCGTTCACAGGCATATACAGGGTTGGGGACAGCCTATGTTTTAATTGGGCGTTATGACGATGCTATAAAAGAATTACAGGAAGCAGTTCGTATTAACCCAAAAGATACAATAGCACAAAATCTTTTACAAGTGCTTTATAATAATAAAGGCGGTAAAAGATAAAAGGAAGATATATTAGATATTTGCCAGATTCTTAAAAACATTGATTAAATATTAGCAAACAATTGGTGTAAAAATATCAGGATTAGAATAAAACAAAGGCAATAATCGTTAAATAAATTAGATACTAAAACTTATACATTTTGGAAAAACATAACGAATTCTGATTTTATAGGCTATATAAAACATACTTATAAAGTTAATTAAAGTCAATCCAAAAAACAAGGAAAAATACAATGGAAAAAATTGTAGTTGCTGCTGTTATTGTTCTGTTATTATTTTGTTCGGCTATGGCGTATGCTGATGGTCCTAAAAAGTATATTTGTAAATACTGTGGTAGACAAGCATCAAGTGCTGCTTCTCTTACTTCGTCAGCGTGTCCGAGACATCCCAACGGTCCCGGCAAAGGAAGACATGCACCCTATGAAGGTAGTGAAAAGAGTGAATATATATGTAAATATTGTGGTAAGAAATTTTCTTCCATAGCAAGTATGACTGCAAATCTCTGTCCACGCCACCCCAATGGTGTTGGTAAAGGCAGACATGAACCTATGCTTTAATCATCATTCTTTTTCAAAGTGTAATCTCAATTTTAAATTTTTCAGTTATTTGTTATAAAATTAAATACTATAATAAGAGTGTTTTGCCCGGGTGGCGGAAATGGCAGACGCGCCAGACTAAGGATCTGGTCCCAGAAATGGGATAGGAGTTCAATTCTCCTCCCGGGCACCATAGTACACCCATTAAAAAGTAATGTAAATAGACCGTTTCTGTTCGCTAAAAGATTTAGGAAAGGCCATCGGACATTGAGATATACCTTTTGGTAGATAATATTGGGTCTATTACCTTTTATGACCGCTTTTCTCTCATGTATATTTGCATTGTGTCGCTTTTTCATTGTAAAATTTACATAAAATTAAAATAGTGGCGGCATGGCGGCATGGCCAAGTGGTAAGGCAGAGGCCTGCAAAGCCTTTATTCCCCGG
>DAOOVZ010000212.1:0-4483 GCA_035370665.1 Candidatus Hydrogenedens sp. | reverse complement strand
GATGAGAAACTAATCCGATGGAATATCATTGAGAAACTTAGCCAACTCGGATTTATCACAGAAGAAGCAGGAACGGTTGCAGAAGCAAAACAAATTATTTACAAAAAAATTATTGACCTTGCCATCGTTGATTTGAGACTTCCCGATGGTGATGGAATGAATATATTAAAAGATATTACAATGAAACAGCCAGGCGTGCCTATATTGATTATCACGGCTTATTCAAGTGTCTCAAATGCAGTCGAAGCCATGAAGAACGGCGCCTTTGACTATATTAGCAAGCCTTTTGAAATTGAAGAACTTATACTCCGTGTGGAACGGGCTATTGAACAATTGCATTTGCGAAATTCTTTTCAAGTCGGTTTGCAACAAAGCAAACGGATATTCAATCTTGACCATATTATCGGTAGAAGTCCAAAGATTCAGGAAGTGAAACAGATAATAAAAAAAGTGGCAGAATCTCCGAGCACAACCATACTTTTGTTAGGTGAAAGTGGAACAGGTAAAGATATAGCAGCACATGTAATACATTACGAATCAGAACGAGCCACTTATCCTTTTATGAATATTACATGCACAGCCTTGCCCGAAAATTTGCTTGAATCGGAACTTTTTGGTTATGAACCTGGCTCTTTTACAGGTGCAGACCACTTAAAAAAAGGACTGTTTGAACTTGCTAATTATGGCACAGTTTTTATGGATGAAATAGGGGATGTGCCATTATCCGTCCAGTCAAAAATACTTCGTGTTCTCGAAGAGAAGACTTTTAAGAGAATAGGAGGCACTGTGGATATTCAGGTAGATGTCCGTGTGATTGTGGCAACAAATAAAGACCTGGAAGAAATGGTGCGCACAGGAACATTTAGAGAAGATTTGTTCTATCGCCTGAATGTAGTCCCTATCGTATTACCACCGCTTCGGGAAAGATATGAAGATATTCCATTATTGGCAGAGCACTTCCTAAACTTGTTTAATAAAGAGTTCAGAAGAAATAGAAAAGAATTTTCTAATGAAGCAATGGAAAAACTTTTTTCTTATCACTGGCCTGGAAATATTAGAGAATTGAGAAATGTCATCGAAAGGGCAGTATTGCTGGGCAAAGATGATACAATACAGGCTGACGAAATCATTTTAGGAAGAGTCAGTTTCGGAGGAGTAAGAACAACAAGCAACGAGATTTTTTTATTACCTCCATCGGGCTGTCCTCTAGAGGATGTAGAAAAGTCTCTAATCCGACAGGCATTAGAACGAACCAACTGGAATTTAACCCGTGCAGGGGCACTATTGAACATTTCCCGTGACCAGGTAAGATATAAAGCAGAAAAATATGGTCTCAGACAGGGAAACAATTAATATTCATCATTTACTTTCTAAATTACCACCTACCACATTTTAAATGTTATAAATCTAAAATTTTTTATAAAAATAGCCGCAGATTTTGAAATCTACGGCTATTGAATACTTCTACATAAAATATATTACACTTTATAGTCCTGGGCAGTAGTTATCTTCACTCTCACCGATGCATAAATGATAACTACCGATATTGAAGAACTGGATTAATCTCAATAATTCTGTTAAAGAAATTTTCCAATCTTGTTCATAATCGCTTGCATGAGGTCTACAAGACTTGTCGCCATCAAATCCGGGAATATACCCGTCTTCTGTCGCATCAGGAGATTCTGCACAATGATAACCACCAGAATTGAATAGTTGGATTACTCTTAATAATTCTCCTAAATCTATTTTATGGTCTTTGTTTTTGTCAGCAGAATGTTCCGGAGGAATTTCACCTTCTTGACTACCTTCGGGAGTTCCTTCTACAGTTCCTTCACCTTCAGGTGTTCCTTCTACAGTTCCTTCGGCAGAGCCTTCCGTTGTTCCTTCTACAGTTCCTTCGGCAGAGCCTTCCGTTGTTCCTTCTACAGTTCCTTCACCTTCTACAATACCTTCACCTTCAGGTGTCCCTTCTACAGTTCCTTCACCTTCAACTACGCCTTCGCCTTCCGGAACTACCTCGACAAAATTAGCAGTTATACTGCGGTCTTTTGTCATATTTAATTGGATAGTTGGGGAAGTTGGGTTCTGTTTGTCTAAATCCCCACTCCAACTCTGAAATGCCCAACCTTCATTAGGATTAGCAATTATTTGAACAATTTCCCCATCCCAATATGGATAGACTCCGGGTGATGGGTCCGTAGTCCCTGAACCTTGAACAGAAATAGTTAAATTCCTCTGTGTCGTCATAAGTTGCAATTGCCCACGAATCTCACCATCCGGGTAGGATTGTGAAGTAATAATGATATAATAAAAGCCAGATGCTATTTCAGCGGCTTTACTATTTTCTATCTCGGAATAGAAGGAAAGGTTAGCTGCATTTCCCATGTCAAAAACAACAGGTCCATTTACTCCGGGTAAACCTTTATTTATTTTTGCACCTGTTGGATCTACTACTGAGTGAGAACCGGATAACGAAAGAGTGTAATTATCGCTTCCAGATACAGGTTGTAAAACTCCAAAGGCTTGTCCCGTTGCAATGGTACTTACCGCAGGAACAACCTGAGCACCATTAATTGGATTTGCAATTACATACATACCTTCTGCAGGAATGGGTCTCAATACATATAAATGTGCAGAACTTGATTTTGTCGTTTTTACTGCATCCGTTGCTTCACACCAATAGACACCTGCGTCGCCGTATGATACATCTGGAATAAAAAGTAGATTTGATTGGTTTCCAATGGGTACTGCATCTTTATACCATTGATAGGTAATAGTTCCCATACCCCCAACGGTTGTTACCTGGAATGTAAGGTCTCCACCTGCAAACAAGTATGTATCCGTTGGATTTTGTGAGAAGGTTAAGGCATCTACAACTGTAAGTGTCGCTATATTGGATGTTATTGTTTCAAAATTATCTTGAACTTCACAGAAATAACTTCCTGCTGTCTCAGGTTGAACATTGGAAAGAACTAATTGAGGAGAATTTACTCCTAAATTAATATTTATTCCACCGGCTAATTTTTTGAACCAACGATATTCAACATTTCCTAAACCACCATCAATCACCACGGAAAATGTATGCGTTGAACCTTTATATACTGTTGCAGAAATAGGCTGTTGAATAAATGACATCCAGTTGGCGACTTGTAAATAAGCAGGTGCACTGGAAGCACCAGCATTCTGGTCTGATACAAAGCAGGTGTATACACCTGTATCAGAAGGCTGGAGATTCTCCAAAGTTAAAACAGAATCGGTGTAAGGAAGATTATTACCATCTTTACGCCATCTATATGTATAAGGAGGTGAACCACCAGATACAGCAACAGTGAATGTATGACTTTCGCCTGTATGTTTTAGCGCTCCCTGAGGCTGCACATCAAAATTAAATGGTGGAAATACCTGTAAGGTAGCCTGTTCAGACATTAAACTCTCTCTTGCATCAGAAACGATACACCAATATGTTCCCGCATCTGTTTCCTGTAAAGGACTTACTACAAAAATAGGAGAATCCGGTCCAACATATACAGAATCATGAACCCATTGATAATGAACGCCACCTAATCCACCTGTTACAGTAACAGTAAAAGTAAATTCGTGTCCAATAATTCCTGCACCAGAAACAGGTTGTTGTGTAATTGCTAAATGGTCAGCAACTTCAAGGAAAGCAGGATTTGATGTAATTGTATAAACATCATCATAAATAACACATGTATAATTTCCCATATCACTTATTTGCGCATTAGCAATTGTCAATATTGGTCCTGTGTTTTCCTCAATAATATTATCATTAAATTTCCACATATATTGAAGTGTTCCTACAGGCTCTCCTGCAATATCAGGAATAAATGTAAAGTCTTCGCCAATGTAAACACCACCACCGGTTAATGGTGTGGCAAATCGAATACGATTCAAGATAGTTATTTCTGCAGTTTGAGAAATTACCTGTTCTCCTCCGCTATTTACAACGCAACGATATGAACCTCCATCTTCTAATTGGATTGGAGTGAATGAGATTGTTCTTTGTGTTTTACCAGATAAGTCAATCCAATTAGAACCATCCCATTTTTGCCATTGATAGGTAGGTAAAGCGTTACCACCACGAACCGTAATAGACATCGAACAACTGTCTTCTCCAGGAACAAGATTTTGTGCACCGATAGGTTGTTGCGTAACTTCTAAGGGTCCATACTGAACTATTAATTTTGCAGGGGCAGAGCGTCTCGTCCACAAACTATCGCATATCGTAACTGTAAAATATCTTGGTTTAGTTGTGGGTAAAGGATAAGATAGTTCTAATTGTGGGTTGTAGGTAGGACTACCGATTGTTGAAAAATCGTCTATCTTAATTTCTTCCCATTTATATACCTGTGGAATACCATTGTTCTCTCCACCAACCTGCTCAGTATAAAATGTTACAGGCGTTCCTGATGTTACTGTTTGAGATTGAGGTTGAGTAGTTATTTGCAATGGAGGATTCTGA
>DAOOVZ010000211.1:0-4543 GCA_035370665.1 Candidatus Hydrogenedens sp. | reverse complement strand
CAGAAAAAAATCCTATAGTCTTTTTTAATGTAACTTCCTTTCGTAGCGGTCGCGGCTTAGGAGGCTGGTCAAGCGATGTGAAACATCATATCTATAATGTTTCAGGACAAGTCCGCAATCGAAGTTTGAGAACATTAAAAAATGTGTCTATACAAGTAACAATATACGGACTTACAGGGATGGTTTATGATACACAAACCATACATATTGGAAATTTGAGTAGTGGACAAGCAAGACCTTTTAGTGTGCAGTTTGTAAATTTTGATAACATAGAAAACATAGACCATTATGATTATGTAGCATATTATGATGAATAAAATTATCCACATAAACAAACAATTAAAAAATGAAAGAAATCCAAATTTTCAAGGGTTCTATTCATCGTATTTACTAAATTTCTATAAAATTATATGTATCAAAAAAAATGTAATCTTTCTAATACTGTTTATCTCGAGTGTATGTTTTTTGTCTATACCAGTATTTGCACAACAGCCTGCACCACAACAGGTAAGTGTTTCTGTAAAAATTATTGAGTTTCAAACACAAATTGGTAGTGAAACGGGTTTATCAGGCTATTTTAGACAGAAGGCAGACCCACGCCCTTATGGTAGAGTATCAGTAGGCAATCCTGCTATAACCAGTGGAGATTTAACCTTTCCGACAACACAGTCTCCTACGATAACAGTATTTTTAGACCGTATGACAAGTAAATGGGGTGATTTTGAAGCAGTCCTACAAGCATTGGTGAGTCAAAATCGTGCTTTTATTCTATCGCGTCCTAAAGCATTAGTTCCTGTCGGAGCAGCCACCCCAACAGTTATACAGACTGTTCAAGAAATACCTTACGAAAATACAATTGTTGTGGGTGTAGTCACACAACAGGTTACAGAATTCAAGCCAACAGGTGTAAATTTAAGTGTGAGTGCAAATCAGGTAATTGATGATGACGGAGACCCAAGAACAACCGAAGATATCTATATTAAACTAACTATAACCGCAGCAATTACTGAAGAAGGGCAAAGGCTAAATGTAGCCCTTGCAGGAAATACCGCAAACACTATTAGTGTTCCAGAATTTATTTCTCGTAGTATTACTACAACTATCTGGGTTCGTCATGGCCAGGTCCTAATTTTGGGAGGGTTATATCGTAATAGCCGCACAAAAACCTCCTCTTCTGTCCCCTGGCTTATTCAGGGAGAAGATTTAGCCAATGGCTTAATCCAGAGAATTACCCCCTTCAAAACCCCAGAGATACCTTTAACACAAGGCGTTGGGAACAAGAAAAAAGATGAAGGGAGGAGAGAACTTGTTTTCTTGTTAAAAGCAGAATTGTGGAGACCATCCTATACTGTTGCAGACCAATATGGCTTTACTTCTGAAGAAGAAAAGAAATCTACTAAAATTTCACCTACCGAAATTATTACCAATGTCCTTGGTGGGTTAAAAGAAATACCTGCGGGTATTGCTGAAGGAATAACAGGGGTGCAAATCCAAAAAGATGAGAACGGGATAGAATCAGAATTAGATTCGGAGCTAGATGATGGAAGGAAAGACAAAAAATGACAGTTTTTTCATTCTCTATAAATAACAAAATAGTTTTTTTATTACTTACTTTTATTTTTCTGATGGTATCATTTAGTATTATTGCTCAAGACTCGCCAGCCCCGACTCCAGCCCCAGCACCTGCTCCTCCACCAGAACAAGCAGCACCTGCTCCTCCACCAGAACCCCCACCTTCACCACCATCTCCTGTGGATATTCGACAAGTACAAGTTCAAGTATGGATAAGTGAAACAAACGAAAACGGATTAAGAAAATTAGGTGCAAACTTAAATTTTGTCCGATTCTATCGTGAAAGAGAACATGAACAGTTAAAAATTCCGCAAATAACTACAAATACAATTGATTTTTCGCAAGAATTTTCTAATGTAACTTTACCTGAACCATCGTCAAATCCACCCCAACCTCCCTTTGTTGTTCCTTATCAAAACCCAGATTTTGAAGAACCACCTATTCGTCCGGATTTAAATTCATCTGTAGCAGGAATTCAAACACCTCAGGGAGGTGGATTAACATTTAGCCTACTCACATGGGATTATGGAACCTTGGATGGAGTATTCCGTGCCCTCGAAACGAAATCAGATGTAGACCTTATTTCCAAACCTGAAGTTTTAGTAATAAATGGAACTCCCGCTATAATAAAAGCAGGCGGACAAATTCCTTATCAATCCGTAGTAAAGACCGCAGGTGCTCCGAATTTAAGTGTTGCATGGAGAGATATTGGTGTTAATCTGGAACTCGTGCCAACTATATTACCCAACAACATGGTGCAACTTGAAATTAAGCAACTGGATGTAACCGATATTAGTCGGATAGACCGTCTAAGAGGCATTGATTTGCCCGTATTCTCTAAACGCTCTCAAACAGGTTTTGTAATGGTCCCTAATAGTCAAACATTGGTTATTGGTGGGCTTTCCAGCCGCAACATTCGGAAATCAGAAAATAGAGTTCCTGTTATTGGCAAAATTCCTCTATTTGGTATCCCCTTTCGTTCACGAAGGTCTCAGTCTGATATAACCCATCTGCTTATATTTGTCCAGCCTACGGTTGTAGACCTACGCACTATGTCAGAAGAAGGCTCAAGTGCACTTCGATTCTGGGAAAAGCAAGGGGATAAATGGCAGAACGCTGACCGTATCGAAGAAGAAATCAAAGCCATGCAAAATGACTTATAATTGCCCTCCTTGAAAATACAAAATACCCCCTTCTAACATGTATACTTAATACTAAAAATTTTATTTATTTAAATTTATAAAAATAGTCAGAAGGATACAATTGTGTCTTTCATAAAACAAATTTTAAGGAAACCAGTTATATATCCTATTTTAACAGGTTTATTTCTATTTTTATGTTTTCCAAATATTCATATTTATTTTCTTGTCTGGATTGCACTTGTTCCGCTATTTGCCATATCTATTTTGGAAACTAATCGAGTAAAAGGGACATTCTATTTCTTTTTAGCCGCTTATGTATTTCATTCACTTACATTAAATTGGCTGATTGCTAATATGTTCTGGGTTGGAGGTCCTGCTTTCATTGGCTATCAAAGCCTTTGTATAGGTCTTTCTCTTTTCTGGGCAATGTTTGGATACCTCTGGCATAGGTATAGTTCACAAATCCATTATGTATTAAGAAACTATATATTCGGATTATTATGGGTAGGGATGGAATGGACACAAGCACATGTCTTAACTGGATTTGGTTGGTGTAATCTGGGTTACAGTCAGGGTCCAGACTTGCTGTTTTCTCAGCTATCATCTATTGGCAGTGTCCCATTTTTATCTTTCTTTATTCTAACAGCAAATATGTTCATAGCAGAAGCAATTGTTCACAAAGACAAACGATGGAAACCTATAGCCCATACAATTGTGATAATTGTCATAGCACATCTCATAGGTGCATTTCTTTTAATGGACACAAAAATTCAGAAGGAAGAAGACACAAAAATTGCATTAATTCAGCCTTGTTTCCCTCATGAGATGAAGTTCGACCCCATTTGGTATGAAGATATGGTTCATTGGGCTATCCAATATTCAGACAACTTAATTAGTGATAAGGCTGTCAATGCAATCTTCTGGCCTGAAGCCTTGGTTATGTCCGATTACTCAGACCCCGAGGTATTGTCATTGCTCAAATCTTTTACAAATAAAAATTCGCTTCATCTAATTACGGGAACTACAAGAGTAGATAATGATGGGAATGATTATAATTCTTGTATCTGGGTAAATCCAGAAGGAAAGGTTATGGATTATTATGACAAGATTCATTTAGCCCCTTTTGGGGAATATTTGCCACTTTCACAAATTCTCCCTTTTCTGCGTAATATTCTCCCTTATGATGTAAGTCCAGGGAAAGAACAGAAAGTGTTTAATATAAATGAATCATTAAAAATTGGACCATTAATTTGTTTTGAAGTTCTTTTTACTCCTCTCGCCTATAACCTGCGTAAGGAAGGAGCAACTTTGCTCGCTATTTTAACAAATCTATCATGGTTTGGTGGGACAAATGCACTGCCTCAGGAATTAGAAATCTGTCGTATGCGTGCTATTGAGACTCGTCTGCCTGTTATTCATTGCACTAATACGGGCATATCAGGTCTTTTCGACCCATTGGGGGACTTTTATCCTGCTAATATAATCATAGGTAAGAACCAAACATTCACATACAAGCCATTGGAAATCAATCCCAAAATAAGCATTCGCGTCCGTTTAGGAGGGATTTATAATCTTCCTGAACCTGCTCATTTGATATTGCCATTTAACCCAGATTTCTTATCTCTATTTTTAGGGATTTTAGGAATAGTATCCTTAATGATTTCTTTAATTTTGCAGAAAATAAAAGGAGGAATCCCAAAAGGTAATGTCTCCTGAACAATCAGAAAAAACTTCCATTTCACGATGGAGATATGCACTTATTTTTGCTGCGGGCACTATGTTAAGCCGTATATTAGGGCTGGTAAGAGATATTCTCATAGGTTGGTTCG
>DAOOVZ010000210.1:0-4557 GCA_035370665.1 Candidatus Hydrogenedens sp. | reverse complement strand
CATTGCAAAGATTTTGTAATTTCGGGCAATCCCATTCGTCCGGGAATTGTTCATCGTTTGGACAAGAACACTTCAGGTGTTCTTGTAGTTGCAAAAAATCCAGGGAGTTATCAACATCTTAACGAACAGGTCAAAGAAAGAGCCTTTTCGCGTAGATATTTTGCACTGGTTAAAGGTATCCCCCAATCTCCACAAGGCACAATTGAAGCAGGGATTGGCCGTAGTCTTCTCAACCCCAAACGAATGTCAGTAACGGGGGTAAATGCCCGCGAAGCAATTACACATTTTTACCTGCTCGAAAGTTTTTCTTGTTTTAGTCTACTTGAACTTAAGTTGAACACAGGTAGGACACATCAGATACGCGTTCACCTTCGATTCATTGGCCACCCTATAGTAGGAGACCCAATATACGGCTTTACTGACTACGACCTATTGAATCTCCCTGCACCTGTGGTCAATGCACTAAACAAATTGCCAGGACAAGCCTTACACGCAGGTAGTCTGGGATTTACACACCCTCGAACAGAACAATTCCTCGAATTTACAGCACCCTTGCCAAACTATTTCCAAAACATATTAAACGAACTCCGTAAATACTTTTCAGACACAAAATCAACAATATACCCTACAAAATTTGGAAAAAGCCGTTAATCATTGTAACAGACATATACCTATTTCACTGTTGTCCGTTAAAAGAGTTGAATAAATATTATTGTTTTTTGTAATAAACAATGCATAATCTTTTACGATGTGGGGAGATGTCTAAAAAGTTAATCCCTAACTTCCTACAAATTAAGTAATATGCAGAAAGACATGAAAAAAGTGTTTTAGATATTACGACGATTTAACATAAAATAGTAGTAAAACTTTTTATTTATTTTTTAAAAGAAGTGGGTATGAATAGACTCTCCCCCTTGGCAAAAGGGGGAGTCCTTATAGGGGTGTTTGAAAAGAACCCCTCCGTCGCTTACGCGACACCTCCCCTTGGCAAGGTGAGGAGCCTTTGGTTTATATCTATTCATAATTATAGAAATGTCCATTTAAAAATTCTGGAAATGTAGGGACGTATGGCGATACGCCCCAAAACTGATACCTTTGCAAACAAACGATACCTCCATAGTATTGTCAATAGGGGGGTTGTTTAAAAACGATACCTCCGCAAGCAAACGATACCTCCGTAGCACCGTTTATGTGGGCATATGCAATACGCCCCTACATTCCTAAAACTTTTTAGTCAAACCCCTACATTGGTTTTTCTTCTTCTTTTATATATGACTGTTAGTGAATTTGAATTCCCTCTTTATTTTGTAGAAAGATTTGGGAATCGAAATATTATTGTTTCTTATTTTTGTCAAATAATATTGGTGTTAAAATTATAAGAGAAATGTTCATGTTACTATTGGATGGTGGTGTGTTGTAGGGGCATATATCTGTTTTCTGTTTTTTATGGAGCAAGGGAACTACTAAACTTTAATTGGTATGCCTTTTTTGCTTAGTATTCCTTTTACTACATTTGATTCTCTCAGCAGATTGGCAATAGCACCGTTACCTTCCAAAGCCTGTGAATTACAATCGCTATAACCACACAAAAAGTTCAAATAGTCACAGGCTCGCTCTTTTTCTCTTCTGTCACCCCCATAGATATTTTCCAACTGCTCCAATGCATTATCAAATTTCTCCCTGAACACAGGGTCCTTGTTATCCTGCTCAAACAATCTCTCTAAACCGTGTCTACACAAGTCTATGCTCAATGACGGAAAATCCAACATCCCTTCTGTTATTTGTCCCAAATAATCCGACAAGATATGAATATCCCATAGGATTGTTATCAAACCTGCTGACATGCTTCTATCCAAACCCGTCACTTCCATACATTTATTTATCAGCCTCCGATTCTGTGCTGCCCTTTCCTTATTGATAAAGTCCAATACCTTTTTATCAATATACTTATCTACATCCATACTTTCCTTTACCTCCTGATATTCTTTGTAATACTCACTACTTTCGTCCTCCAACTTCTTTTTAATCTTATCTCTAACCTTATCCAATTCCTTCATTAAAGGCTCATGATCTTTCAAATCCGCATTAAATCCCCAATGAAAAATATACCTGTGCTTCTGTGCTCCACCAAAAGTCAGTCCAAACTTGTCCTTCAATTCACGGATAAAGTCGCTATTCCCACCCTTCTGGTCAATAATCTCGTGCAGCATAGCAAACAAATCTTCTAACCTGCCACCTTGACTCCGTTCTATACCCAATACTCTATAAAAATCTACCTTATGAAGGTCAAAATTATCCCTCGCATAACTATTAGCAACCGCAAACCCAACCACAGCCAAAAGGATAAAAACAATCCTACAATTAATATTATATTTAACATGATAAGAAACAAAGTTCACTATTTATTCCTTCTTAACAATTCCCCTTTTCTATATGACCTCACTAACTCCTCTGCTTCCTTAATCTGCTCTTCTGTTATTCCCAAAAACCAACCTTTTAACCCATCCCTCCCCTTTTTCGCTTTCTCTTTCACCTCATCATCTCCTCTTTCCATAGCAAGTGTATAATAGGCATAAGCCAATACATAATCCTTTTCTACTCCATATCCATTAGCATATAAATCACCTAAATCTACCATAGCCCAGTCATACCCTTTCTCCGCTGCTTTCTCATACCATTCTTTTGCTTTCGCATAATCCCCTTGGTTTTTATAAAGTAAACCTAAATTATTCATAGCATCAGTATTTCCTTTCTTCGCTGCTTTCTCAAACCATTCTATTGCTTTAGTCTTATCCCTTTGCTCATAATAAAGAGCACCTAAAACACACATTGCCAAGTCATTCCCTTTTTCCGCTGCTTTCTCAAACCATTCTATTGCTTTAGTTTTGTCCCCTTGCTCTGAATAAAGAGCACCTAACTTTCCCATAGCATCATCATTCCCTTTTTCCGCTGCTTTCTCATACCATTCTATTGCTTTAGTTTTGTCCCCTTGCTCATAATAAAGTTCACCTAAACATACCATAGCCCAGCCACTCCCTTTTTCCGCTAGTTTCTCATACCATTCTATTGCTTTAGCATAATCCCCTTGCTCTGAATAAAGTTCACCTAAAAATAATATAGCCATGCCATTCCCTTTTTCCACTGCTTTCTCAGACCATTCTATTGCTTTAGCATAATCCCTTTGCTTTGAATAAAGAACACCTAAACTAAACATAGCCCAGTCATTCCCTTTCTCCGCTGCTTTCTCATACCATTCTATTGTTTTAGTCTTATCCCTTTGCTCATAATAAAGAGCACCTAAATTTACCATAGCATCAACATTCCCTTTTTCCGCTGCTTTCTCATACCATTCTTTTGCTTTGTCTAAATCTTTGGGAATGCCTTTCCCATACTGATAAGATTCCCCTAACTTTAACATTGCCAATGTGTTTCCATCTTGTGCAAGTTTTAACAATTCCTCTATGGAAATTGATATGTTTTCCTCTGGTAGTTCTTCTTGAACTAACAAAGCAAGGACTTGAGGTAAATTTTCCGCAGCATCCTTACCTCTCTCTATGTTTTCCAAAACCTGATTGGATAATTCCGTATCCACTTTGTTGTCTATATTTACATAGATAGTCTTCTTCGCTTTCTCTATATACCCCAATCGTTGATACAAAGCAGAAATAAAGATTCTGCCCTCTCCATCAGTAATATCAAGGTGCTTATCTGCTTTTGCCAATAGTTCCTCTAACTCACGCTTTACCTCTTGATTGTTTATATCAGGTCGCTTTTCCCATATTAAACGAGCCTTCATCAAGCATGCTCTACCAAATACAGGGTCCTTGTCTAATATTTCACGATAAGTCTCAAAATATTTGTTAAGGCATTCGTCCCGCTTCTTCATATCACCGGCTTTTTCTGCTTTCATTGCATAACTAAGCCAGAAAGGTGGATATGAATGCAAAAAAACACTATATTCTTCCAATCTTTCAAATCCCCGCATAGCCTTTTCTAAATCTGTGGCTGCTTCCGCTTCTAAGTAATCATTTATATATTGCTCTCTAACTATAAAATAACCTTTAGATTCAAATTTATAGTTATCCGAAATTTTCCAGCACGCAGGTAGCCATTCAGTCCAAAGTTTATTTATGTTTTCTGCATCATACTTTTTTATTTGCCATAGCGATTCGTCTAATTCACTCTGCATTTCAGATTTCATGTCATTATAATTGAAATAAGCACTGACAGAACTTTGTGCCAGGCTGAAAAGGAAACTCACCGGGTCGCCGCCATACGCCCGAATGCCTCCTGCTGCTTTCCATGTAGCCTTCTTTTTATTTTTTTCAAATGCCTGTAAAAATCTACTTTTCTCTTCATTGTTTAACTTTAATTGCGTTATTACATTCATAAGTTCCTTATACAAATCAATAAGTTCCCTCTCTGATTTAATTGTTTCAAATTTGAGGTTGTTGATTATATTGTTATATTCCTGGTCTAAAACAATCCTGTCCTCTGTGTTTATTATTTTTTTAATAGATACAGTTGCCAAATTGAGAGCCTGAACTATTCTTGCAG
>DAOOVZ010000209.1:0-4577 GCA_035370665.1 Candidatus Hydrogenedens sp. | reverse complement strand
TTACTACACTTAATCTTATTGATTGATACTTATTATAACAGTTCCTACAACCTACTGCCCCCTGACACTAAATTTAAATCTTTTCCCACAATTACACATATCCTTTCTATTGAACAACTATTTAATAAAAATTTTTCGTTCCATTTTTCTGGTACAATTAATATAATATTTTACTTAAAAAATGCAAAAAAAAGTTTTATATGGTATAATATATTTAGACATCAGGACTGTGTAAAACTAAATATTAATTCAACATTAAACGGAAAGGTATAAATATGAAAAAAGAATATTTTTCAATCAGTACAATTATGTCTCTTTTTCTTATTATGCTTTTTTCATTTTTTGCCCATTCTGCTCCCACAATAGGAATTTACACATTAGATGATTTAAAAAAAATTGGGAGTGACCCATCTTACCCTTTAGATGGCAATTACTCTTTAGAAAATGATATAGATGCGAGTGATACTCACAATTGGCCAAATGGGTTTGACCCTATAGGTGATGAGATAAATCCTTTTATTGGTAATTTTTATGGGAATAACCATATAATTGCTAATTTGTATATCAAACGTCATTCGGAAGATTTTGTAGGACTTTTTAGTAAAATAGGTGGATTTGGATATGGAATGGTTAAGGGACTGAATCTGGTGAATTTAGAAATATATGGAAGAAACTATGTAGGGGGTATCGCAGGTAGTATTGGAAATGGATCTATAAGTTATTGTAGTGTGAGCGGGAATATTTCTGCATCAGGGCAATGCGGAGGTTTAGTAGGAAATGTTGTATGTGCCCCCACTGGAAGTATATCCATATACTGGTGTTATACATTAGGTAATCTAAGATTTGAAGATTATGGGGGTACTTATTTAAAACAATATTTTGGGGGGCTTATTGGTGAAGTAGTGGGGCCACCCCTTTTATCTGGTAGTAATGTTTTCCTTTCTCATAATTATTCACAGATGGACATATTGACAAATATAGTAGATATGTCATACTTAGGAGGGTTGTTAGGTTCGGCAAGAGAAACTGTAGATATTTGGTATTGTTATTCAACAGGTTTAGTCCCAGAGGGTATTGAAAATATTGGTGGCCTTATTGGATATATTAATGATGATGTTACAGTTAATCTCTGCGTTTGGGATATGGAAACAAGTCAACAAACCACATCTGCCGGAGGGAATGGCAAAAGCACAGTTGAAATGAAAAACAGTTCTACTTTTTCAGTTATGGGATGGGATATCTCCACAACGCCCTGTACATCTTGTTCAACATATTGGTCTATTTACGAGAATGATACCTATCCATTCCTATGTGAAAAATCTATATTAATTCCCGATGAAAGAGGGAAAACATGTTCGTTGGCAGAAAAAGATATTATAAAAAAGGGTTTTAATGCTAAAATCATAGAGGTTTATCATAATACAACCCCATTAGGTATTGTAATTGAAACAAAGCCTGAGCATAACTGTTACTTTCCTGTCGGAGATACCGTAACCATATATTGTTCTAAGGGACCCTATCCGCCTATACCAATTTCTACTATTGAAGAATTACAACAAATAGGAAATGACCCAAATTATCCAGAAGATAATGAATATTATCTAACGAATGATATTGATGCGACAGGAACGCGAGATTGGAACGGAGGAAATGGTTTCTTGCCCATAAACTTCTCAGGACTCTTGGATGGACTGGGCCGTAAGATAAGTGGATTATATATTAAGAATACTACAGGAACATCAACCGGTCTCTTCGAAGTGATTAATAAACCAACAGGGACATTAGGAAGAGTTCAAAATTTAATAATTGAGGATGCAGTGATATATGGTATGACTAATGTTGGAATTTTGGCGGGGGAAATTAGAGCACCTATTCCTGAAATAATTCCGACTATAGAAAATGTAGTCGTAAGTGGAAATGTTTTTGGAGTAAATAGTGTAGGTGGGTTGGCAGGAGTAATTGGCGGAGGTATATCCGTCTGGGATTGTTCAATTTTTGCAAGTATTTCTTCGTGGAATTATCCACCAACTAAAGTAACTTATGAGAAGTTTGGAGGTATTTGTGGAAACGCAATCGGATGCAATATATCAAGAACATCATTTATAGGAGCCATATATTTATTTGAAGTAGGTAATTATATGGGCGGGATTACAGGCTACGCTCAGGAAGATACCTCATTTACACCTACTTCAATAACTAATTGTTATGCCTGGGCACATATTGGGAATACAAACTCATCCATCCATTATATGGGTGGACTTGTCGGTTTTGCGGATATGAATACATGTGTACAAAATTCTTACTCAGCTTCTGACTTTACCATAATTACTCTGGATACGGGAGGACTTATTGGGGCAGGGACATCACCTGTGACAGTTACTCAATCTTTTTGGGATAAAACAATTTCTGGAGTTTCCTCGTCTTATGGTGGAGGTATCGGCGAAACAACAGGGAATATGAAAAAAAGGCCAACTTTTATGGGTTGGGATTTTATCAATACATGGGGCATCAATGAAGATATAAGTTATCCCATCTTGCGAAGTAATTTAATGAGAATAGAAAATTATAGATATTGGTATTATCCAGAGGCTGAGGAGTGGCTCGCTTCTCGAGGTATTACATATGGTACTGCCTTTGAGTGTAGTAATATTATTCCTGAAGACTTTATAATAACCCAGTCTATAGAGCCATTGAAATGGATTCAAGTGTTTTCTCCATACCCTTTGACCCTAACCATTTCTACAGGACTCTGCCCTCAAATACCAATAGATAATATTAACCAAATAGCACTTATTGGGAAAGACCCTGCCTATCCGGTCGATGGATATTATATTTTGGATAATAATATTGATGCTTCAGATACGAGAAATTGGAATGGAGGAGCGGGCTTTGAACCTATACAATCCTTTAAAGGAATATTTGATGGTAACCAAAAACTTATATATGGTTTATACATTAACCGTCCCAACGAAGACAATGTGGGATTATTTGGCTTGTTAGAAGATACAGCAAGAGTAATTAGAACTTATATAAAAGATGCTAATATAACAGGTAGAAATGAAGTTGGAATTCTGGCAGGCACGAATATTGGATATGATGTAAATATGTGCGGAGTTCATGGAGTTGTATCAGGGACAGGGAATAATGTTGGTAGTTTAATAGGAGATAATAAAGGAATTGTAAAAGATTCTTTTGGAGTTGCGGGAGTAAATGGTAATGAAAATGTAGGGGGACTATTTGGAAACATTAGCATAACACTTTATATGGACAGTAATGAGGATAATTATTTCTGGGGTGTCGTGTCTGGAGATAATAATGTGGGTGGTTTTATTGGTCATAATAATGGGAGTATAGGAAGTTCCTATTCTGTTGCAAAAATAAATGCATCGAAAAAATCTACCCTGGGAGGTTTTTGTGCACAAAATACAGGTACTATCTATGAGTCTTATTGGGACAAAGAATATAGTGGTATTGAAATATCAAGTGGTGGAGAAGGAAAAACAACAGAGGAAATGAAATCTGAGTCTACTTTCTCTGCTTGGGACTTCACAACTATCTGGATGATTAACGATGGAATCACCTATCCTTTCCTTCGTAATAATCTTTTTTTTGAAATAGATGATTATGTGGGAACAGAGTATGAACCGTTAAGAGCCTTTTTTGAAAGTTATGGACTTATTATTAACCATACTGAAAGGTGTGACTGGACCTACAATGCAGGAATAATTGTCGAACAGTCACTTAAGAATGTATATCTACCTTTATTTGCGAACATAGATTTTGTCGTTTCCAATGGAATTTGTACTACCGTACCTGATGTAATAGGCGACACACTTATTCAGGCTATTAACGAGATAAATTCCGCTCATTTAATTGTGGGAAATGTAACAGAAGAGTGTAGTAATACCTATCCTTCGGGTGTTGTGTTTAAACAATCTCCAATAGGAGGGGACATAGTTGTTAGAGGGACATCGGTAGATTTAACTGTTTCATCAGGTCCCTGTCCGGAAGGTGAAGGAGTAGTAGAAGGCGAAGGGGGCGTAGAAGGCGAGGGTAGCATGGAAGGCGAAGGTATCGTCGAAGGCGAGGGGGGCATAGAGGGTGAAGGTATTGTTGAAGGTAGCATAGAAGGTACGCCAGAAGGTACAACAGAAGGGGAAATGCCTCCGCATAGTGCAGACCAGGATGGAAATTGGAAAATTAATTTATCGGAATTATTGCGAGTTATCCAGTTCTTTAATTCAGGTGGATATCATTGCGAGGCAGACACGGAAGACGGCTATGCGCCAGGTATTGAAGGAGACCACAGTTGTTCCTATCATGCTTCGGATTACAATCCGTCTGACTGGATAATCAATCTAAGTGAGTTATTGCGAGTTATCCAATTCTTCAACATAGGCGGGTATCATCCCTGCCCAGGTATTGGCGAGGACGACTATTGCCCAGGATTGTAAAATAACCTAACAATACAAAAGGGGTGTCAGGGGGCAGTAGGTTGTAGGGTTTGTTATAATAAGTATCAATCAATAAGATTAAGTGTAGTAAAATTTATGTTGTAAAAGCGAAAAAGGAGATAT
>DAOOVZ010000208.1:0-4595 GCA_035370665.1 Candidatus Hydrogenedens sp. | reverse complement strand
TAAGAATAAACGCTCCACCTCCACCGCCTCCTGAGCCACCACCACCGCCGCCACCACCATCACCAGAACCACCTTTACCGCCGCCGCCACCACCACCTCCTCCTCCACTTCCACCTGCTATTATCAATGAATTAGATTGGACGAAGCATTGTCCATTTTTACCTACCTTACCATTTTCTCCTATCCCACCTTGTGGTACGAATTCTCCCTCCCACATACCGGGCTCTGAATCGCTTCCTTTAACGCCTACTATTCCGGGATGTCCATTTTTTGATTCATCATATCCAATTCCGCCAGCACCGGCATTTCCGCCAAGACCGCCTTCTGCACCCATGCCGCTACCTGCTTGACCTCCCTGTCCTGCTTGACCGCCTTCACCTCCAAAAGCACCACCTAATGTCCCCGGTATAACATTCAAATTTGCACTTATAACCATGTCCGTAGCAGACAAAATTGCTAATGGTCTTTTACCCTGGATGACAACATTTACATTAGGACCTATATTTACATAATTGAAACGGAAAACACATACACCATAAACATCTTCTCCATAGCGAGTAGGAGTAATAGGTCCGTAAATCAACATTGAATCGGTATCAATGGTTATAGTTCCTACCCTGTTCGCAAGATTTAAGGGTCGGTCTTGATGTCCTGAACCTTCATTCGCATTATAGAGCAAATCAAATACATCTTGCGTCCATACTGAACAGATAGGGATTAAAATAAAAAACAAAAGAAAAGAAAAAACATATTTGTTTCTGTAATCTACATCCATTGTTCTTATCATCATTTACTTCACCTCATTTTTAATTATATATATATTTATTTTACTATTCAATTCAATTGAAAAATAAAACATAATTTATTTAGTATAAATCAAAAAAATAAATAAATCAAATCAATTTCAAAAAAATTAAATTATTTTAACAAAATATAATAATTAATGAAATAAACACGATTTCTATCTGCTAAAGAGATTCTAAAATTATTATTAATTAGGATTTCGAAACAATAAAAAATATTTTTTTAGAATTACAAGATATTTAAATATTTTTTCTATGCAGAATAATAATAGAGGTCATAACGACAAGAAGATAAATGAGAATAAGGTTATTCTAAAATAATAGAGTGGACACGAAATGACAAAACAGTAGGCACGAGAGTAAAAGGTTAAAGAAGAAGAGATTAGAATAAAATAGGGCACTCTCTGAAGAAAATTTTTTTTCATAAATTTCGTCACTCTTGTTTTTATAATCGAAACAATCTTTTCTTACATTTGTAAACAATTAAAACAAAAAAATTTGTTATCTACTTTTATTTTTGATTATTATTTTATATAATTTTATGTATAATTAGTATATAATTGTTTTATAGAGTAAAAAATGAAAAAATAATAATAAATTTTAATTTAGGAGGTAGACACATGAGGTTGAAAGTTTTTTTAATTGCAGTAATAATTAGTTTTTTATTTTTTTATTCGGAACCTGGGTATACAGACCGTATAGATGTGGACTATGATTATATTATGTGGGCAGTGGACTATATATTAGATGATATGGCACCGGGTAGATTTGCGCATTTATATGGTGCTGACCGTGATGGTAATGGATTAAAAGAAGAGGACCATCTTGGACTATTATCCGCGGTACTACTTAACGACTCACCTCTAATTGACCCAGTAAGAATTATTGCTATTCAAGAAGGTTTTCGGCAAAATATGAACCAGGTAGAAATAGATTTAGATATAACTCTGAATGTAGTTGGACAATCCTTCCATTTTGATGTTATAGAAGAACTTCGTAATGAGGACCCACTTCTTGCTTATGCAGTTCAATATTTTATTGCAGGTTATATGACTTGTGGTGATTCTGTGACTTTCAGTTTTCTCAACAATTTTTTGAAAGACCTTGTTGTATATTTTGTGGAACAGGAAGGATATGGATGGGCTCTGGATTATGTTAATTTAAATGACTATATTAATTTTGGACCCAGTCGTTATGTTACATTTGGTAACACTGGCTCAAATTATTTAGGTTCTGGTGGCGATATAGATAAAGATGGACAAACTAATATTCAGGAATATTATGGTTCTGGAACACGAGAAGTATGGTTTACAAGATGCAGCCTTGTTTCTCCACCAAGAATTGTGGGTATCTGGGCAAATCCGGGCGTGGTTGATACAGGGGACCAGGCAACATTAACAGTGCAAGTGGTAGGAGGAGATGGTCCTTTAACCTTTCAGTGGTTGAGAACAGATTCAAATGGATATTCTTTCCCCTCATCCTTTGAACGAGTAGGTCCAAATTCATCTACATATATTATTTCTTATGCTACTTCATTAGACAATGCTCGGTTTTCTGTTGCGGTATCTGATTCTGTTTCCATTTATAATCCTTCTACTCGATTAGGAGGTAGACAATCCTGGGGAGTTTATCTCGGAGTAAGGAAAGTTCCACTTCAAATATTATCTCAACCCATAGGTGGCTTATATAATGTTGGTGAACAGGCTGTTCTGGAATTTAAGGTAAAAGGTGGAACAACTGTGCCAACCTATTATTGGAGTCATAATGGTATTGTCTCGGGACCCAATTCGAGCCAATGGATTATTAGCCCTATTTCCGGTTCAAGTCAGGGTGTGTATCAATGCAGGGCTGTATCAGGAAGTGAGCAGGTTGTTTCACAAGAAGTTTATATTGATGTTTTCGGTGCAGGTGAAGTAGTTCATTTTGATGACCCTAATTTAGAAGCAGCAGTAAAAGACGCATTAGAATTTGAACAAACAAAAGATATTTATGAGGGCGACCTCATTGTTCTAAAAACACTCGATGCAAATTCTCGCAACATTCACAATATAGCAGGTATCTATAAGATAAGAAATTTAGAAACGCTTATTTTATGGAATAATAGCATTAGCGACTTATCACCGCTGGGTTCTTTATTTGGGCTTAAACTTTTAAACTTAGGAAGAAACGCTATATCTGATATCGGGGCACTTCAGAATTTAGAAAATCTGGAACAATTATTTCTCTGGGATAATCAGATTACAGATATAAATCCGCTAATACAAAATACTGGTTTAGGTTCAGGAGATGAGATAGGTTTAGAAGGAAACCCTCTACCTCAATCTGTAATTTGTGAGCAAATACCTCGACTTGAAGAAAAAGGCTGCTATGTAGGATATGATGGAGCATGTCCTTCTTTGGAACCAGAAGGCACATTAGAAGGTGAAGGTTCAACCGAAGGTGAAGGCACACCGACCGAAGGTGAAGGTTCAATAGAAGGTGAAGGAGAAATTCAGTATCCTGATTGTGATATTGAATTCAAAACAACTTCATTTTCTGCTCTGTTAGATGGGGGTAATAGTTTTCTTCCATTAGATGTTCCTCTTTCACGAACAATTGAAAATGTAAAAGTATTTATGACTGTAACACATCCTGATGTAAGTCAATTGCGAATGAAACTAAAATCTCCTCTGGGTTCTGAAATTATTCTTTTTACTGCTATACCTGGTGGTACTGATATGATTGATACTGTTTTTTCTGATACTTCCTCTGTACCTATAACATCAGGCTCAAGCCCCTATACAGGTGTTTTTGCTCCTGCTATGCCATTATCAACACTTATAGGCGAAAATATGTCAGGGAGATGGATACTCCAAGTAGCAGATGCTGTTTTAGGGGATAATGGCAAAGTAGAAGAATGGGGGCTAATATTTAACTCCTGCTCTACTGAGGGCACCATAGAAGGTATATCAGAAGGAACAGTGGAAGGACAGACTGAAGGAATCATTGAGGGAGAAGGAACAACTGAAGAAGGTGAAGTTCCTTCCTATCATAGTGGCGATAGCAATCACAACTGGCGAATTGAATTAGTTGAACTTCTACGCGTTATTCAATTCTACAACTCAGGTGGCTATTCATGTGCATCAGGAACAGAAGATGGATATGCTCCTATTCCTAATGGTCCTCATAACTGTTCCAATCATTCTTCGGATTATAGTCCCGCAGACTTTAAGATTAATATTTATGAAATATTGCGTTTAATCCAACTTTTCAATAGTTATAATGGCTATTATCACGCTGACTCAACGACTGAAGATGGCTTTGCACCTGGACTTGCATAGTAAAATTACAAAAGATGTAAGGTTTATCAATAAATATAAAGAAACCTTCTTGTGAACACAAATGTTAATGCATAAACTTGTGAAAAATACAAGTAGTGTGTTTCAAATCATTTGTCCTCATTGTTTTGGGTAGTTATGAGTTGTTTGGTGTATTTCTTGTCTGATGTTGAAAAAATCCAGCATGCGGAACGATGGGCTTCTGATATATCCTGCAATAACGGTTCTTCTGTGCAACATTGTTCTGTTGCATACGGACAGCGTGGATGGAATGAGCAACCTGTTGGTGGATTAATAGGACTGGGCGGTTCACCTTGTGCCAACAGTTTTGGCAGGGTTGCACCTGGGTCGGGTTTAGGAATGGCACTTAGCAAAGCCTGTGTATAAGGATGATTCGGCGAATTAAATAATTGTTCCGTTGGTGCTTCTTCTACGATTTTTCCTAAATACATTACCAGCACACGGTCAGAAACAT
>DAOOVZ010000207.1:0-4646 GCA_035370665.1 Candidatus Hydrogenedens sp. | reverse complement strand
GCACCAATACTCATTTGTCTTGTGGAAAAGCCACCTGTTGCCAGTGTAGAAAAGGCATGGCAAACTGCGTCGAAAAAATTCATTCCGAAAATCATTAGAAGCACAATATTAGCGGCGTTAAATGTAAGATATACCAATAATATCTGCTTCACAGATTCTTTTATTCGTGGTTTTACTGACCTTATATCTGGTGCAAAGGATTCGGATTCTAACAGTAAGCGACCTCCTGCCCCTATATAAGGCAAAATAGAAACAAAGATTACTACAATTCCTACACCACCTAAAAAGTGTGTAAAGGCACGCCAGAAAAGGAGTGTTTTCGGAAAAGCCTCTATATCATGAACGGTAGTTGCTCCTGTCGTCGTATAGCCTGAAATAGACTCAAAAATTGCATCTACCAGAGAAAGATTTTCCGACAGATAAAAAGGTAAGGCACCCAAAATAGTTATAATAATCCATCCTAATCCTACAAATGCCAATGATTCACGAATTAAAAAATTTTCCTCTTCCTCCGGGTTTTTCTTATAGGTCAATATAATTCCTACACTGCCTAACAGTAATGTGCAAAAAAAGGTTTCAAATATGGCTGGTATTAAATTATATTCTTTATAAATAAAGGCAGGTATAAGCAAAACCAAAAAAACGAGTGAATAATAAAGGATAAACCAACCCAAATAATTGATTACTTGTTTGTAGTTCATATATACACAATACCTTTTAATTTCAATAGAAGTTTATTATAATGCCTCTATAATTTAAAAGACTATTCCCCTGTAAAGATTCTGCTCACTTCATTAAATTTATCTGCTTTCGCGACGATAATTACCCTATCCTTTTCCTTAATTACATCTGTTCCAATGGGTATAATAGGTTGCTCGTTCCTAATAATTCCTGCTACCACACAACCTATATCAAATCGGAGGTCTTTTAATTCTTTATCAAGGTATTTGAATGATTTGGTGATTTCAAATTCCGCTATTTCAATCCCTCGCATATTTAATAGATGTTTTACTGTGTTCTGGTATACAATGCGGAGAGAGCGATTGACAAAACTGAAATAGGGAATTACAGAAAAGTCAATACTGAAACGGTCTATTAACTCTCCAAATAATTTGTTGTAGATAACACTTGCAACATAAGGAATTCCGATATCCTTTGCCAGTGAAGCGGCGACCACATTTCGTTCGTCATCATGCGTAGGGGTGACAAACACATCGAAATCTTTAATGCTGACCCAAAGTGAACGGTTAAACAAAGGGTCGTCATTAATTATCTCAACCTTATACCGAGAAAGCATCTCAGACAGTTCCTCTGCCCTGGTTCTGTCCTTCTCAAACAATTTTATTATGGAAACTTTATCTTTCAATGCGCGGACAATTTGCACGCTGATATTTGTCCCACCTAAAATTGCCACTTGTTTTTTCTTATTCCAATCCCCTACAAATATCCTTGTGGCTCGAACAATATTATCTCGTTTCCCAAAAATTCCGAGAATATCACCTGACTTTATTATCGTATCTCCCGTAGGTATATCCACCTGTTTCCCCGATTTGATATAGCCAATGACAAATAAATCCTTTACCGAGCCCATAATCTCTTTTAACGATTTACCACTATCCTTGAACTGATTCCATACCCTCAATTCATAAAACTGGATACGGTCATTTCCATATTCTTCTGAAACTAATAATCCGGGACGCTCGACGAAGTTGGCAATATCTGTTGCAGCCAATTGGTCTGGTGAAAGAAAATAATCAATTCCAAAAATGTCTTCATAATATAAAGGATTATCTATATAAAGTGGGTCAGAAACCAGTGCTACAACCCTTGTTGCTCCAAATTTTTTAGCACAACTGCATGATATAATATTCGTTCGGTCATCTCCCAATGTAGCCACGAAAAGGTCACAACTGGAACTCATAATCTCCTGCAACAATGAAGGGTCCAGGGCATTTCCCAAACGAATGCCAATGTCAATTCTGACCGATAAATTGTCCAGAACTTCTTTATCATGTTCTATAACAATCACATCATTATCTTTGTATAACATCTCTGCTAAAAGAGAGCCCGCTCTTCCAGCACCCGCTATAATAATCTTCATAATTAAGATTTCCTACTTTTAGATTATATATATGTAAATACACATTCCCTATAATTAAAAAGTTTCTATTTTCCCCAATCAAATACCCAATAATAATTTTTTCTAAAAACCAGACATCTGAGATAATATTATATCACCAATTTAATAATTATTCAAAAAGGAAACCATCATGAAAAATCTATCATTAAAAAGTATGTTTCAGAAATGTCTACCTATTATTATATTTTTTTGTCTTTGGAATGCTTCTTCTGAAGAAGAATATCAAAAAATTTTAGGTTCAGATATAGACCTAAACTCTGTATCAATTAATAATAATCATGAGCAATTATTAAAGGAAAGATTTTTACAAAAACCAGAACTAATTTTACAGACAGATATGGGTAGACAAGCAGTTCAATGGGCGAGAGGATTACTTAACGAACAAAAGACCATTCCCTTAACAACTTACACCTTATACAGAGAATTCCAGAGGACAGGCGACCGTGGAAAATATGAAAATCCATATTTTATGAAAAGGACTATGCTCACTGCCGCAACTTTACTTATTTACTTTGAAAAAGACGATTCTATGCTCTCTCTGGCAAATGACCTAATCTGGTCAATATGCGAAGAAACATCATGGGTTCTCCCTGCGCACGAAAGAACAGAAAAATATACTTATGTAGATTTATTTTCCGCAGAGACAGCAACACAATTGGCACATACACTTTTATTTTTAGAGGACAAACTACCTAAAGAAATCCAACAAAGGATTAGATATGAAGTTAAAAAAAGGGTTATGCAGCCTTATCTATTTTATTCGGAAAAGAAATATGGTTGGGTTCAGGGTAGAAATAACTGGACAGGCGTATGTGCAGGCTCCGTTGGAGAATGCTTCCTTATATTAGAAAATAATGAGAAAATCTTGCGAAAAGCAGTTACGATGGTCACAAACCAATTAGTCCGTTTCTTACAGAACGGCTTTGCTGAGGATGGCGGCTGTTTAGAAGGAATCTCTTACTGGAATTACGGCTTAACACATTATGTTAGTTTTAGTGAACTGCTTTACGAGGCGACCGGTGGGAAAGTTAACCTTATATGTAATCCGCGTATGTATCAAATTGCATTCTATCCGTATGTGGTCTATTTGGGAAATGGACAATTTGCAAGTTTTTCAGATGCACCTTCAAAATTTTATCCCGAGTCATTTATTACACACCGTCTTGCAGAACGTTTTTCCGCTTATGACAGGTTGTCAAACAGACCTCAACCCTTCATTTACCACAAATTAGGGGAGCAACTTAGTATTGATTATCTCCACGGTCTTGCCAATCCCATTCCAACAGACTGGCTTTTTGGGAATGTTGTCAGAAATATCTTTTGGTCATATCCGTATGCAAATCAAAAGCCGCCTGAAATTCCTATTGAGAGTGTTTATTTACCAAAATCTGGTATTGCAAAGATAGTAGTAAAGGACAACGGAGGCAATGTCCACATTTTATTATGCAAAGCAGGTTCAAATAGCGAGCCTCATAATCACAATGATGTAGGAAGTTTTATCTATGTAGTTAATGATGACATTTTCCTTACCGACCCCGGTGCTGGACTCTACTCAAAAGAATATTTCAGTCCCAAGAGATATGAGAACATCTTTGCCAATTCTTATGGACATAGCCTGCCAGTGATTGCTGGAAAACTACAAAGTGCAGGTGAAAAATTCAAAGGCGAATTAGTCTATGAAGCAACCAATAAGGTAACCATTACATTTCACGCTGCATACGATATCCCTTCTCTAAAAAAAGCAGAAAGGATATTTATTCTGGAAAATAATAGTTTAAAAATGACAGACAGTTTTGAATTTTCTGACAAGGGTAAAGCGATTGAAGAGGCTTTAATTACATGGTTGCCTGTTACCATCAAAAATAACATTGCTAATATTGAAGGTCAAAGGGGAATTATTTCAATTGCTGCCTCTGATGGAAAATTTGATGTAGAATCACTGAAACAACAGTGCGAAGCAAACCATTGTCCAGGCGAACTTTCACGAATCAAATTAAATATCCCTGCACGAACTAAATCGGAAGTCTCATTTAACATTAACTACATTAAAAAATAATCGCATATTCATTTATCTTTTCATTAATGTATAGAACTAGAAATTCTGTTGATGTTCTTGTTGGGTAGAGGGAAGGTGTATTACAGTATAGGAACAATGTCTGGAGATTATATTGTGGGTAGGCTTATGGCGTATAACTATTAATACTATGACGAGCAAGATTGGATGATTGATTTAGGCGAATTATTAAGGCTGATACAATTCTTCAACATGGGTGGTTACTATCCATGTCCTGATATGAGCGAAGACGGTTACTACTAGACAGAATAATAAGGACATGGAATAAAAGTTCCATAAAGGTTAATAAGGAAATAGGCCATATCAGTCAAATATGACATATATAATGAATAGAAGTTTTTTGTGGAAGTGTCATTTAGGCAGGTTTTTCAGCAAAGTTAAATATCACATTGGGCAAAACCATTTTCTTGACGCAAGTTGTAACTTCATAAT
>DAOOVZ010000206.1:0-4682 GCA_035370665.1 Candidatus Hydrogenedens sp. | reverse complement strand
ATAAAATTGGGCTCTATATTGACATGAAATCTGCTGACCCTCAAACGGTTCTGAATAAACTTGAAAAATATGGTATGAAATATCATGTAGTCTGGTATGCAGGTCCCAAGGATATCAAAATAATAAAAAAGCAATGTCCAGATTGCTTTATCATGCCTGACCCGGGTCCAGAGAAACATCTCGAATATTTTCTAAAACAATTTTCTCCCCCCATTGTCGCTTCCAATTTTGATTCATGTAGTGCAAACTTTGTAAAAATAAGCCATGAAAATGGAGCACTTGTATTTATAGACGATGGAGGTCCTAAATCCTGGGAAGAATCAATACAATGGGGTGTGGACGGAATACAAACAGATTACCCTGACCAATTGATTGAGTTTTTAGATAAAAAATGCCAAGAGAAGAAATAGCTTTTCAATTATTATGTTAATTTCAACTATATCTTACAAAACAATAGGGGAGAGGTAAAATCCTGTGATTAAATTAAATAAAGAAAAGGTCTTGTCTGCAATTGATTTTGCTATGTCTATCCATGAAGGTCAAACTCGCAAGGGTAAAGATATTCCTTACCTTACACATTTGTTGACTGTTGCAAGTAGGATATTAGAAGAAGGTGGAGATGAGGAACAGTTTATTGCAGGATTGCTCCACGATTCAGTAGAAGATAAAGGTGGTGCTCCTCTGCTTGAAGAAATAGAACAAAAATTTGGCAAGAAAGTAGCAAATTATGTAGAACAATGTTCTGACTCCTTTTCGTTTCCTAAAAAACCATGGAAAGAGCGGAAAGTAAAATTTATTGAGCAATGTCGTCAATTGCCAGCAGATGTTAAATTAATAATTGCATGTGATAAATGGCACAATCTATATACGACTTATCGCGATTTCCTTAGGGAGGGGGATAATGTATGGACATGGTTCAAAGGTGGAAAAGAAGGCACTCTGTGGTATTATCAAGAAATAATTTACGCTTTAAGACAAAACTGGCAAAGTCTAATCCTCTCAGAATTGGAGTATTATCTTAACTATTTACTTAACGAAGCAAAGGGATAACACCACCTTTATATGGAGAAATTTCGGAATTGACAATCCCAATGTATATTTAGAAATATTTTAAAAATATTGTTTTTGATTTATTATCATTATTGCACGATAATAAGAATAAAGACCATTTACAGAACTTTTAACTGACAGTGATGATGTGAAGGTTTAATTCAAATATATATTACACTTATCTCTTTACCATTTTATATTTATCAAAAGTTTTTCTCCAGCCTTAATATTAACAGGAGAACGAGGGATAATCGTTATCAATTCTTTATCGTAATAACCGTCTTTGTTTATAATTCCTGCTTTTTCAGTAATGGGATTGGTTTTATCATTTGTTATTACTGATAGTGTCACTTGGTCAAATTTATTCTTTTCTGTAGGGATACTAATCCTGGTAATTTCTAATTTTCCATAATGAGGTGTGATATATAATTTTGTTCTTCGCTTGTTTTGGTCCAATTCAAATATTCCCCATGATGAACCTGTCGTGAAGAAGAATCGGCATGGATTATTTTGTGCGTGAGGTGTTATTTTAATTGTGCCATTATCATATTGGAAGCCTGATGCGGCAAGAAGCATGGCATAAGCAGACATTGCACGAGCA
This sequence comes from Candidatus Hydrogenedens sp., assembly GCA_035370665.1. Lineage (GTDB taxonomy): Bacteria > Hydrogenedentota > Hydrogenedentia > Hydrogenedentales > Hydrogenedentaceae > Hydrogenedens. The sequence continues at coordinate 3,031 of DAOOVZ010000206.1, read as the reverse complement.
TAGTGTCCACCACACTCTATCTCGCACCATGGATTTTTGCGATTTCCCTGGTATCTTGAACGGGCTCCAGAAACAATTTCTATTGCCTTTTCCCAGTCTCCCTCATAAATAAAAAATCCTGCTATTTCATATTCAATGCCTGTCCATATCTCATCACAGTAAAGTATAGGGGATTCAGGGCGTCCACCTTTGGGCCAGGAACACATTAGAAGTCCGGGCTCGTCGTCTTCTGCAAATCGGCGAGGTAATTGGACATGGTCGTAGAAATTTTTTCTCCAATTGTATTGATAGATGGAATTTAATGTTGACTTAATGTAAGTTTCAGGGAACAAATATCCTATCCCTAAAATATGAGCCCACCATTGCCCGAGCAATTGGTCAGAATGACAGCCTGGACCGTAACAATTCATTTGATTGTATATTTCTGGTCCCACATCTGGGGCATCAAAAACATTGATAAAGTATTCACCATTCCAGCATGTTTCTATGTATTTATTTATACCTGATTCATACCGTTTTTGACATTCTATAATCAGATTTGGGTCAGGAGAGCCTAACTCATTTAACATGGTTTCCATAGCCTTTAATGTGGCGAGGTATAATGTGCCGATAAAAGTGTTTGAACCGTAAAGATGCGTATCGTAGGTATTGGGCTGTTCTCCTCTTATAATTCCTTCGCCTGTTAGGTCGTGTTTTTCCAAAATATGCTGAAAAACCTTTACGGTATTATGCCAGATAGGTTCAATCCATTTTCTATCGTTAGACATTTTGTAATCACGGTAAAGTTTCAATAGTGTTCCTAATTCTCCATCTAAGGCATGATGTTGAGGTCCGCCTATCTCATCTTTTAATTGTGGTACGGTTGGAGGGACAATAATTCGATGCGGAATGTAGTAATCGGTTTTATCCACCTGATAAAACAATTCTTGATAGCGTATTCTTTGTTCTAATCTGGGAAATAAATATGGGAGAGTTTGAGCATAGTTATATACATGTGTGCAATTCATAGGACAGCAATTGTCTGTTCCTTCAAAGCCACCTACCGTCCCATCTTCCAAATAGATATAAATTGGTGAATGTAAAGTTGCAATATTTGCAGAGATTGCTTCCAACATTACAGGTGGAAGTGTAGAGTTAAAGAAGTCTTTATGAAATTGGGCTGTCTGGTCTAACAAATAAGAATAATTGTTTATACAATAATTTGTAACTTCCTCTGCACTATGAAAATAATTGTTGTAATAATTTCCTAAACGGTAGTCATATTTAAGTTGGGGCAATGTCCAGAAATATTGATTACCACGGATGCGATTTGGGAAATACCAGGTAAGGATAAATAGAATTTCCTCATTCTCTCCCGGAGATAGTTCAAAAGGATAGGCAATCGTTCCATTCCAGGAATAACCAGCACTGCTCGGATTAGTATCTTCTGGTTCAGGTAAAGAGCCGTTTTTAGAAAAATGTTGCCAAAAATAATTGAAATCCCGCCATTGGACACAGGTCTTAGGTTCCACATTATTGCCTGATTTTACAGAAAATATCATGTTCCCCCATAGCGGATGTTCTTTGTCAAGTCCTTTGTGATAGGTATAAGGAACATTTGATACCATACTAATCAAAGTGGCAGTCCAATTCCTTTTATGCTCTGCTGGGACCCATTCCGTTACTTTACCATTACACCATATCACAGAGCCTTCACCTATATCCTTTTTAACAATCAAAGGTATACCTGAACTTGTTTCAAGCAATATATCAGTGTGTTTGCTTTTAATTCGCGATTTAGGTTTAAAAATCCTGTTTCCACTTAATTTAACATCATTTAAGTTTGCTGAAATTGTTTCTGCGTTTAATTCAAAATGTTCATTACTCCAACTTCCTTGTTTTGACGCAACTGGCAACCATTCAAGTAATGTTTTATAGGATTTCTTTTCTATAGGATAGTTGCAGGAAAAAATTATCTCATCAACTAAAATATGTCCCCAGCCATCGGAAGCATTATCAACAATCTCAATATGTCCCTTTTCCCCTATATATTCAGACACATTCCATATTACTTTCTTTAATATTTCATTGTCAGAGCCTGTAGCAGAAAAAACTTTTACCCCATCCACAATAAGAGCAATATATAAATTGTCAGGTTTCTTGCCACCGCCGACACGAAATTGAATGAATGAATATTCAATTGTAAATTCTTTTGATATTGCTGTGCCCGTCTTTTTATCATCACTGTTATATGTGTTTACAAGATATTTACCTTCATAGCCAATAATATCTGTCTGCGTATCGAATCTACCTTCTGCGGGTTTATCGGCAAATGCTTCACCAGTGATTGTCCACCTATTGTAATCTCCACTTTCAAAATTATCAAAGACAAAGTCCTTCTTACTATTTCTCTTTGCCTTATGGATTGAAAATACCCAATCAAAAATAGATTGCCTATCGCCACTAATAATGAGATTTGCCCCATTTTGAATATCATTGTCAATTTTTTGAATTACTTCTGAAGACAAAACCCTGTCCGAAGGTCCAAGCCAATAAATATTTGGAACACTTTCATCAAGTTCATTATCCTGACTTATATTTTCTGAGTAATTTATATTAATATTTGGTAGATAGCGGACAGGATAGGCACAATCGTAATAATTAGTGTATAAATTAACCTGCTTTGAAAACCCCTCTTTCCCTGTAGAGACAACTCCCATTTTGATATGTGTTAAATCTGCTTCTTTTTTTATCAAGTTAGTATTGTTATTTAATTCTGGGTGATAGAAAGTGTATATCTCTTTTCCATTTGTCGAATGACTTGAACTTATTAATTCGCCATACCCATCCCAGCCAACAATGTTAGGCATAGTTCCTGCCAGAACACCCTTTATAGTTTTTGTGTCCGTATTTTTTAGTTTGAAAGTAAAAAATATAGCAGGCAGAGCAGAATTCTTTTCATCCAGAGGAACGAATGGGGAAAAACATTTCATTGAAAGTTTAAGTGAAGGTGCGAAATCTCCATAAGATAATTCTACAAAAGGAAATTCAC
>DAOOVZ010000205.1:0-4694 GCA_035370665.1 Candidatus Hydrogenedens sp. | reverse complement strand
CAAAAAAGTGGGCTGAACTTTCGTTCAACCCACTTGATAAAAAATTGTTCTTTTTATTGTTTTTAATGTGTCATTGTCATATTGTTCTTATCCTACAAGTCCTGGGCAATAGTCGTCTTCACCGATTCCGGGACATGGATGATAACCGCCAATGTTGAAGAACTGTATCAGTCTCAATAATTCACCTAAATCAATCGTCCAATCTTGCTCGTCATAGTCAGACGCATGTGGAGTGCAACTGTGGTCCCCTTCGATGCCACCAGCATAACCATCTTCTTCATTGCTGGGGTCACAATGATAACCACCCATATTGAAGAACTGGATTACACGAAGCAGTTCTGATAAACTAATTACACCATCTCCATCCCGGTCTGCACTGTGAGGTCCAATCTCTCCTTCAACAGCACCTTCGACTGTGCCTTCGGTTGTTCCTTCAATTGTTCCTTCAGTTGTCCCTTCACCTTCCGGAGGCAGTTCTACAAATATCACACCTATATATCTTGTCTTATCTATCGGAACATTTATTATTGGCTGGTCAATATTTTCTATGCCGTCAATATCTCCTACCCAATTACTAAATGCCCATCCAGCATCAGGAATAGCCTTAACTTCCACAGTAGATCCTTCAATATATGAATATCCTCCAGGTGCGGGGTTTGTTGTCCCTTCACCTTCAACCAAACTTATTACTAATTGGTACCAGGCGTATGGTGCAAACCTCGCTGTTAACTGTAAATCGCTGTTCAATGTCGTTTCAAACACAGGCTCTGTTGATATTCGAACACCGTTTGAATACCAACCTCTAAATGGCATTTCTTCAATGTTAGCAACTGCTGTTAATTTCAGTGGGAAATTATTTGCTAACGCATGAGAGCTAGGATATATCATTGTTTCTCCATCACTTGCAAACACTAAACCATAGCCTTCAATATTTAATCTAAACATCCAACCTGTATTTTCAAAGTGTGCAGTTACATTATAATCAGCATCCACATTAAGTTTATGAAAGAACCAATAAACCCATGATTCTTCAGGTGTTCCCAACGGGTCTTTGACCAGTTGTATACCTCCAAAGTAATTATTTTCTATTGTCCCGGTAGATATCGCTAACTCTTGTTCTGTCATGAAACAATAATTACTTGGACTAGGAGAAATCCAACCTATTCCTGTACCTGCTAAACTTGTATTCACATTCCAAGTGCATTCATCTTGATTTGAAAATACAGCAGTAACAGTTAAGTTAGCCTGGACTTGTAATGATAGGGAAGTATTTATTTCATATCTTATGTCTACTCCGTCATTGATTTCCCAATGTAAGAAAGCATACCCAGAGTCAGGAGTGGCAAAGAAACCTGCATTTCCACCCGCTTTATATCCGTAGGTTCCCGGTATAGGATTGGTAGTTCCATTTCCACTTATTACCAAAGTAATGGTGAAATCAGGCTCACTAAATCTTGCTACTATATTACGGTTAGCAGTCACTTCAAAACCATAAATTGGATAATCTGATAATAACATCTCTCCTTCATACCAGCCTAAAAAGGCTTTGCCAGGGTCTGGTGTAGCAAAGAGATACATCAGTTGCCCTTCGGAGAAGTAATATTCCCCTGGTGCAGGATTTATTGTCCCTGGACCTTCTACGGACAGTGTAACGGTATAGTTAGCATCACCAAACCGGGCTACTATATTATGATTTGCTGTTACTTCAAGATTGTAGTATGTATTCTTAGACAGTAATTCTCCACCTTCATACCAACCTAAGAAGGCTTTGCCAGGGTCTGGTGTAGCAAAGAGAGCCATCTGTTGTCCTTCGGAGAAGTAATATTCTCCTGGTGCAGGATTTATTGTTCCTGGTCCATCTACGGACAGTGTAACTATATAATCTGGCTCACCAAACCGGGCTACTATATTACGATTTGCCATTACCCCAAAACCATAAATTGGATGATCTGATAATAACATTTCTCCTTCATACCAGCCCAAAAATACTTTACCAGGGTCTGGTGTAGCAAAGAGAACCATCTGTTGCCCTTCGGAGAAGTAATATTCCCCTGGTGCAGGATTTATTGTCCCTGGACCTTCTACGGACAGTGTAACTATATAATCTGGCTCACCAAACCGGGCTACTATAATATGGTCAGCAGTCACTTGTAAACCGTAGGATAAATCCTTCGATAATAATTCTTCCCCTTCATACCAACCTAAGAAGGCTTTGCCAGAATCTGGCACAGCATTGAGATTCATCCATTGTCCTGATACAAAGTAATAAGTTCCCGGCATAGGACTTATTGTCCCTGGACCTTCTACGGACAGTGTAACTATATAATCTGGCTCACTAAACCGGGCTACTATATTATGATTTGCTGTTACTTCAAAACTATAGAATGTAGAATCAGACAATAACATTTCTCCTTCATACCAGCCCAAAAATATTTTACCAGGGTCTGGTGTAGCATTGAGAACCATCTGTTGCCCTTCGGAGAAGTAATATTCCCCTGGTGCAGGATTTATTGTCCCTGGACCTTCTACGGACAGTGTAACTATATAATCTGGCTCACTAAACCGGGCTACTATATTATGATTTGCTGTTACTTCAAAACTATAGAATGTAGAATCAGACAATAACATTTCTCCTTCATACCAGCCCAAAAATATTTTACCAGGGTCTGGTGTAGCATTGAGAACCATCTGTTGCCCTTCGGAGAAGTAATATTCCCCTGGTGCAGGATTTATTGTCCCTGGACCTTCTACGGACAGTGTAACTATATAATCTGGCTCACCAAACCGGGCTACTATAATATGGTCAGCAGTTACTTGTAAACCGTAGGATAAATCCTTCGATAATAATGATTCCCCTTCATACCAGCCTAAGAAGGCTTTGCCAGGACCCGGCATAGCATTGAGATTCATCCATTGTCCTGATACAAAGTAATAAGTCCCTGGTGAAGGAACTATTGTCCCTGGACCTTCTATGGACAGTAAAACTATATAATCTGGCTCACTAAATTTAGCAGTAATAACCTTATCTGAATTCATAACAATACTGAGCCCAGGACTCATTGGGTCGACTGAACCAATATCGCCTGTCCAACCTGCAAATGCACTACCTGGTGATGGATTGGCAGATAAGTGCACTATCTGATTCTCTTTATAAGAATATACACCAGGTCCACCATCTAAAGGCCAAACTGTGCCTGTCCCAGTTGAGGTCGGGTCAATATTAAATGTTAAATTGTATGTTCCAGGAACAAAAACCGCCTTTACTTTTATATCCTGTTGAACATCAGAAAAATTATAACCGGAACTATCAGTTAAGAAAATATAACTGGAAGTGCCTTCATCCCATATCTCCCAATGGTCAAATGCCTGACCACTATTCGCTTGTGGATAAGCAGATATACCAAGTGGTGAGCCTATAAGGATATGGCTCTCGCCTGCCGGTGGAGAAGTATTCCCTGTGCCTTCTATTTCCACAATCACTGTTATATCACATACACCATTTCGATTTACTCCACCATCAGGTTGAACTTTAGCAACTAATTGGTCTACTACATCACAAAGTTCGGGGGGAACTGGATTGTAACTTATATCAATATAGTCACCATTGCCTATACCTTCATTCTCAACCAAAGGAGTAAAATCTTGAATCTGGTTATGGTCTAAATGGACTATATCTAACTCTATACATTCCTTTAGAGAATTAATTTCCTCAATTTGATTATTACTTAACATTAAACTTTCTAAAGTCCCTGTATTCGGTGAATTTGAAAGACTTGAAATATCAGTTATCAGATTGTTGCTCGCGTCAAAAGAATTAAGATTCGGCATATATTCAATGCCACTTATACTTTCTAATTTGTTCTCGGCCAAACTAATCCCTGTTAAAGAATTAAGTGCAGCCGGAGTAACCCCTTCTGTAAACATAGTGGGTCCAATATTGTTACTACCCAATACTGCTAAAGTCAGATTTTGCAAACCTATCAAACCATTAATATTGGTAATCCCCATACCAAAGCATATAAAGATATAAAGGTTTGTCCAATTTTGGGCAAAATCAATATTTGTTATACCCAAAAGAGCTAAGAAAGCAATACTCGGATTAAGTTGGTCAAGACTCGATAAATCAGTTATTCCGGGCTCAATAAGTATACCCAACATTCCTATATTTGATTCATCTACATATTGAATAGATGTCATATCTGCCACATAATTCTCCAACTCCGTCTGCCCTAAACCGCAATTCGCTACGAAAAAAGCATTCAAATTACTCGCCACAGCACCTAAGGGGGTCCAATCACTAATTGGATTACTACCCATCCATAGTTGTGTAAGACTCGTAAGGTTACTTAAATAACTAAGGCTTGTCACGCTATCCAAACCACCAATACTTAACATTTGCAAATTGGTTAACGAGTTCAATACATCAAGGTCTGTATCATCAAGAAGATTTGTCCCTGTTTCCATTGGGTTAAAATCTTCATACAAGAATAATGTGCCAAATCCAAGATTTAACCCCACCAAACCTGTTAAAGAAGAAAGGGTAGATATATCTGAAATCTGGTTATAACCAATATCCAATACTTGTAAGCCTGTAAGACCACCTAAAGGTGTAATATCCGCTATTTGATTTTTGCTTAACTGTCAGGGGGCAGTAGGTTGTAGGAACTGTTATAATAAGTATCGATCTATAGGAT
>DAOOVZ010000204.1:0-4759 GCA_035370665.1 Candidatus Hydrogenedens sp. | reverse complement strand
ACTGGTTCCAGAAAGATAAAACTATCTTTAAGGATTCTTTTAATCCCTCATCCTATAACCTACCGTCCCCTGACATTTAATTATTTTCCGTGTTTGAACTGTCGTCTTAGCATTGGTGTGATACTTAACTGGCATATATATCTCCTTTTTCGCTTTTACAACATAAATTTTACTACACTTAATCTTATTGATCGATACTTATTATAACAGTTCCTACAACCTACTGCCCCCTGACACTTTAAGTTAATTTTTTGTGAGTTTCTGCCTTTAGCGTCTTATAAATGGTTTAATTCATTGTTTGAACAGAACTAGAATTAAATTCTGTTGTTCCTATAATCTTAATTTTGCCTTTGTTGAGGTTTATTTTCATTTTAATTTCTTTGAATAACTTAATTTTATTGAATATATTGTTTACTGCTTCTAAACTATGAAAACGCAGGACATTTGATTCTGTTAATACTAAAATCACATTATTTATTTCTGAAATACACTTATCTGGTTTTAACTGAATTATAAATGAGTAATTACCTTCGGTAGTATTTTCTCCACTTTTAATTTGTTCAATTAGAGAATCTCTTAATTCCTTATTGTTTGCAAATATTAATTGGTCATTTGAACACTGGACATGCAAATCAACTTGCGAACTTCCAATTAAAGGAACTATAAATTCGTCTGTATTTGAAGAAGGAATTGCTTTATTCTTTTCACCTAAAACGATAATTGATGGGTTGAAAATTGTTTGAATATCATTTTCACATACATTAGGTTGGGTCTTTGCAACTACACAATATTTAGGGATAAAAGGAACTACCTCATCTGTATAAAAATTATTAAGGGCAATATAAAATTGATTGCTTACGAGGGGGGAAAAGGTTTTAATCCAGTCTGTGAACGAGAGTTCTGAGGAATTAATTGAGGTTAATATATCATTAGTCCCTGGAATGGTTTCAAAGTTATAAATCCAGGTTTTTAATGGAACACCAGTGTTTATGGAACAGGAAAGCAATGTATCAGGTGGTTCTTGCAAAGGGCCTGAGACAATTTCTGCTAATAAAATAGACCATAAAGTTTCTGTATCTGGATTGATTTCTGTTTCACATTTAATTCCTAACTGGGTTGGGGTTATGGCTAAATAAAAAGAAATTTGAGGAATAAATACTTGTAAATCTTTCCATGGCGGTTTTACTGTTCCCCATGCAAGATAATGTTCTTGATTTTCCAATAGTTCAGTTGTAAGGACAGACCTGAGTGCGTCTGTCTCTTTTTTTGTAATTGATTGAATCAAGGTTTCTCTATTTGGGGATAGCAAGAGGATTCTTCCTTTTCGAGCATAATACACTTTTTGTCGAGGCAGGTATTTCAGGTTTAGTCCTCCAGCCCAATCATTTTCTACCATAGAAGACCATGAGAAAAATTCTTCCAATACACAACCAATTTGAGATAGACGGACAATTAATAAGTAATCTTCAAATGTTTTTAGGTCGTTTGCAGAAAAATAGAAGAAGTCATAAATTAAATGTTTGAACACCCATAGAGGTATTTTCTGATGGTCTAATAATAACTTTTTTACCTCAAACGCAGGAGAAGAAGGTTCTACAAGTGTCCATAATGCGGACTGGGCAAGTATATTATGGTTTTGCATTAATTGAGGACTAAAGACCTGAAAGTTGGGTGATGTTGGGATAAATTCTTCAACAGGATATAAATCTCTTGATAACCATAACCACCAACCTACCAGAAGAATAATTATCAGAAGGAAAATTTGAAGTAAAAACTTTATAAAACTACTTTTTCGTTTTCTTCTTCTGCGATTAATTTCACTATATACTCTTAATGTTTCGCTCATTGATAAATATTAAATATTTCCTATTTCTAAAGAAAAATATTCTGATGGTTTGTTGTCATTTGTTCGGATTGATATGGAGACCTTTTTCTCTGTGGGTTCAAAAATTACATTAAATCGGCTATGTTCATTCCACAATTGCGAAAGTGAAGTATCTTGATTATTAATAGTGGTCATTATCGCTTTTAATTCATCTGGACTAACGATTCGCTCATTTCCTAACTGTCTCAACAGATTTGAGTATCTTTTTGTGGTTGTTTCTGATGCACCAAATAAGGAGCCACAGCCTAATAAAATACCTTCGCTTTTCAGGGTTTGGGCTGTGGCACCGTTTGGGTCAGGTTCAGGAAACACATAAGTCATCCATTTCCCTTCGTTATTCTTGCCTGTAATGATAATGTGATATGAAGGGGGAATAGTTATGTTTGCAATCTCACTTATAGCCGTTTCAATGTTTGCGCAATTGAGTAATACATGTTTCAATGTAAATTCTGGACCAGGCACATCTTTTGATAAATCTGTTAGAGTGCCTGTATCACGCGTGATGGATAAAACAATGCCTGCTTCGTTCATTCCGCAAAATGTTCCATTGAACCAGGGGAAACCAATCTCGACAAAGGGAATACCGTTAGCAGGTTTATGTGAAAATATCACAGGCAATTCATCAATTTCCCAATCCACAGTGTGTCCGATAAGAATATCTTCAGCACCGGCTCGCTCCCCTGAAATAGCCACGGCTGTGCATAAAGGGGTATCAAATAGAGGGTCGAAGGACTGTGCCTGTTGAATATTCATGGCATTTTGTAGTAGCCATATCTTGTCAAAGGGAATGGAGGTTCCATCGGATATGCCTATAAGTTCATCTATTACTTCCTGATGGAGTTTTTTTATATTTGGACGAATACTAATAGCCATTGTTGGCAAAAGCAAGGAACTCATATCAACCCATGCCGCGGGAATAATAGAAGCCATTCCTTGTTGGGGCAGATATTTGCCTTTTTGGGTAGGCTGTTGGATTAAATCTTCAAATCGTTTTTGTATAATGTCCTTTGCAAATTTACCTCGTGCAAAACCACACTCGTAGGGAGTTCCCACAAGTTTAACAATTGACAGATTCTGTTCTGTCTTTTGCACCTCTGGCATGTCAAAATCTTTATTCTGAAATTCTGGCTTTTCTATGCTTAACAGAGAAAGACAGGTGTTCAGAACCCATTTCTCTGCCTGAGGTCCAAAGAAATTCATTCCTGCTTCATAAGTTTTGTCGAATAGGAGGTGTGGAGGGACAAAATACATAAGATAGTCATTAGCCAGGTCTACGGTAAAATGAGCCTTGAAACCAGCACCTAATACATGCTCGCGTAATTGCAATGCGTATTCAACGCATAATTCACCGGGAAAAAAGGAAATAGCGAGGTCATTAATGTGTAGCGATTGGAACAAGGTTTTTTGAGGGAAAAATTCCATAATACTCATGGGAAGTGTTATTTCCTGGGCTATCAATTTCAATTTTGCTTCAGAGAGGGAAATACTCTTTTGAGCCTCATATACTCGTTGTGCTAAAAGTCTGCCGACCTTTTCTGTGCGTGCCCAGCCGGAGGTCTGTTCTGGTGCTTGAATAGTTTGATTCCCTTCTGCCCCATTTAGGAAAAAAGGGACACAGCCCGCTGCTGCTAAACTCTCAATTTCAATATAAAAATAGCCCGGATAATCTGCCGAATAGGAATAGAAATCGTCGCCTTCTGTATCTACTGAAGTTGGATGACCTGCCATGTTGGCGATAATAGCAATTTCACTTCCATTTGCGTCTTCAACAACAATAAATCCAATTTGTGAATCCCTTGGACCGTCAGGATAACGGCGATTACAGGTCAGGTCCTCCTGAGGTATAGTCCCATAGCCTAAAACAGCATTCTTTGCATTTGCTTTTGCCTCGCGAAGTGCTTGACTGATAATTTTTGCTGTCTTTTCCACCAATTCAGGAATATATCTACCAGATACAAAACGGAGAGGATACTGTTTACACATTCCACCGAAACCATTGTGGGTATGTGTTGCAGTAATAATAATATTCTGTGGTGGAAAATTTTCAGGTGCCATTGCAATTACTTTATCTCGCAATTCACGGTCAACAAAACACAGGTCCAAACTTACTAAAAATAGTTCTGTCTCGTCATCACTGAGATAGAGGACATGAGCCCAAAGCGGGTCATGAACAGCACGAGCACCTTTACCTAGACGAGCGCCATAACCATTCAAGGGAATGCCCAAATCAGGCGTTATTTCTACCTTAACGGCACCTGCTTTGAGAGCAAAACCATCGGTAATACTAAACACAAGGAAATAGACAATAAACAATAATATATATAAATAAAAGTTATAAAAATAAAACTTTCTTCTCATATAAAACCTTTTTAAACAATTATAATTTGATATTGTATCACTCCTTACAATTTCTAATCGAGTAATCAAACTTTCTGAAAGAAAGAATAGACTGTTATTATAGACCTTTAAATTGTGGAGGTCTCTTATTGAGAAATGCGTCTATGCCTTCTCTTGCATCAGATGTTTTTGCACATTGCTGGAAAGCCAATTTCTCATAATCAGGGGCATTTATAGGTTCAGTGATTCGTTTTTGCTGTAATTGGATAAGTTCACGAATAGCCACAGGTGGTTTGCTGGCTAATAAATCGGCTAATTCTTGTAATGATTTTTTTAATTCTTCGTGTAGAACTACTTTTGTAACCAGTCCAAAATGCAGTGCTTCCTCTGCTGAAATATTTCTACCCGTTAATAACAAATCCATGGCTCTTCCTTCGCCAATGATGCGAGGTAAACGGAATGTTCCACCCCAGCCCGGGATAATGCCTAAATTAACCTCTGGCTGTCCAAAACTTGCATTGACAGAAGCAATACGGA
>DAOOVZ010000203.1:0-4769 GCA_035370665.1 Candidatus Hydrogenedens sp. | reverse complement strand
TGTAAGTTTTGGCAGCAGAACGCATGAGTTGGTAGCCCTGTGCATAACTCACAATTTTAGAAGCGTAGAGGGCTTTACGCAAGTCATTAATAAATGCTTTGCGTTCTCCGTTAAATTTAGATACCTTGTCTTGAAGTGTTTTGTTTGCTTTAACTCGTTCTTCTTTAAGTGCAGATAAACAACGGGCAAAAACTGCTTCTGCAACGGCTGTCAAAGGTTGACCTTCATCCAGAGCAGAAATGACTGTCCATTTGCCTGTGCCTTTCTGTCCTGCTGTATCTAAAATAAGGTCAACTACATAATTGCCTTCCTCATCCTTGTATGCAAGTATATCGCGTGTGATTTCAATCAGGTAGGAGTTCAGTTCGCCTTCGTTCCATTCTGCAAAGACCTGGTGCATCTCTTCATTTGTCATTCCCAATCCTTGTTTCATCAATGAATAAGTTTCACAAATCATTTGCATATCACCATATTCAATACCGTTATGCACCATCTTAACGAAGTGCCCTGCACCATTTTCGCCTACCCAATCGCAGCAGGGTTCGCCTTCAGGGGTCTTTGCACATATAGATTGGAAAATCTCCTTTACATGTTCCCATGCCTGCGGTGAGCCACCGGGCATCATTGAAGGTCCTTTTAATGCACCTTCTTCACCGCCAGAGACACCTGTTCCAATGTATAATAATCCTTTGCTTTCTACATATTTTGTTCTGCGAGTTGTGTCCGGAAAATGGCTATTGCCACCATCTATGATGATGTCCCCGGGCTCCAACAAGGGTATTAACTGTTCAATAAAGTCATCAACCGCTTGACCTGCTTTAACCATAAGCATAATCTTGCGAGGTTTCTTTAAGGAATTTACTAACTCTTGCAAAGAATGACAGCCTTTAATATTTTTTCCTTGTCCACGCCCGTTTATAAAATTGTCTACTTTCGATACCGTTCGGTTGTAAACCGCAACACTAAACCCTTTGCTTTCCATGTTCAATACTAAATTTTCGCCCATTACGGCTAAACCTACCAATCCAATGTCTTTTAGTTCACTCATGACAAATCTCCTTCTAATAAATTATTTTATTTTTCTTGATAAATAATTATAACTTAAAATTTACTTTCTATGTCCCTGCGGAATATATGCAGGGAGTTTCTTCTCTGCTAATATAGGTTTAAATTGTGTGAAGCGTTGTTTGCCATTTACTAATGGAACGCTTGCCCATTCTTCACCAACTAATGGCATAGCATATTTAATAAAATTGTCTGTAACATCAATTCTGTTTTTAGCTATCCATGATTCTGGGAAAGTTCGTTCTGAGTTGGCGACTTTTTCTAATGGGACTTTGTCATAATAAACATGGTAGATTGTTCCGGGTGTTCTCAAAATCGTTGCCATCCAGCCATTCTCTCCATCAAGGGCTATAAGAACAGCCTTCTGTGCAACCAGATATGCCTCATCAAGGTCAACCACAGAGGCATAAATAGCAGCGGAACGCTGGTCTGTCCCACTTACTTGACCACGAGCAGAACCTCGAACTGTCAGTCCCCTGTCGTTCAACAAATTTACTACCTTTTGACTAACCGTGAGTTTTGCAGAGCCAAACTGTATATGTCCAAAACTGTCCTTAACCTCACCAATATCTCCAATCTCAAAACCTTCACTGACGACAATGACACATCTGCCATCGCGTTTAAGTTGGTCATTGACCAGGTCACACATTTGTTCTGCACTTACTTTTGATTCCGTCATATAGATTTGTAAGGGTGTTTGGCGTTCAGGGTCAGCCAATCGTGCCGCTGCGGGAATAAATCCAATCTTTCTACCCATCGCTTGTAATACCAACACGGGGTCAGCAGGTGAGGAGCCACGATTTTCCTCTTCTGCATTTTGAACAAGACACATCCAGTAGCGAGCCACGCTACCATAACCAGGTGTATGGTCTATTAACTTAAACTCAGAATCGCCTACATCGTTATCAATCGTTTTAGGAACACCAACCGCAACCAAATCAAGTCCCTGCTCCTGTGCAAGTTTGCTGACCTTATGTGCTGTGTCCATAGAATCGTTCCCACCAATATAGAAAAAGTAGCCAATATTATGTGCCTTCATAACATCAATAATACGCTGATAATCCTCATCTTGACCTTTCTTTAGTTTATATCGGCATGTTCCAATAGAACCCGCTGCTGGCGTATGACGAAGTAAGGCAATCTCTTCAGAGTCTTGTGCAGATAAATCTAAAAGTTCTTCCTTGATAATACCTTCAATTCCATGCCAACCCGCATACACCGTTCCAAATGTTTCTGGAAACATCTTACAGGTCTCAATAACACCACGAAGTGAACTGTTAATTACAGGACTGGGACCGCCTGATTGTGCGACAATAACATTTTTTGACATTTCTCATCTCCTATGTATTACTTGATTAATTTTACTTGTTTACAAAATCCCATTTTAAGATTATCTCTAAATAGTATAATTATAATGACACGATATTTTAAATTTGTCAGGGTGGAAAAGGTTGTGGCTATTTTGGCAGCAAGAATATGCCATCTTTTGATGAATTTATGAGACATTTACTGGACTTTTTTCTTGTTGGTTTTCTCGTCCCACTAATGAGGGTATGAAGAGACACGATAAACACAATTATATATATTACAAAAATATCACCTACCCACAATAAGTATTCTATGGGTAGGAGTGTTGCCCGCTTTTTTATTAGATAAATTATTTTTTGGAGGTTTTAATTTATTGGTTTTGATAGACAAAAAGTTTGTTATTGCTCTTTAACACGATATAAGACTTCACCTGCCTGTGGAACAAATAGTATGCCCTTTTCTTCACGGTTTTTCCAGTCTTCTATGTTTATAGAACTTGGGTCGCGATAACCCAGATTGATTTCGTCGCATATTTCTTTGGGAATACTTGTGGCTAAGGTTACTTTTACACGCGGCTTCTCAACGCCATTGATGTATTCGCCTATGCCCCGAACATGGGTAGAGTGTGCCAATATACCACCGGGTATATCACGGAACTTGTCCATCTGTGCTAAAAAGTAATCGCGTGTGTGATAGCCTATTTTCCTGATTAAATGCCCATGTGTGACGCTAATTTCTTTAATGTGCGGTCCGTAAATAATCAATTCACCACCATCTGCTACCACAGGTTCTAATTTATACATACATTTCCCTGCTGTCCATATCTCATCATACATAAGCGGTGATTCAGCCAGAACGGAATAATAGGTTCGTGGTTTGTAAACGATATGTGTTTTCTCTGATAGGTCTGCGGCAATATCCCATGCTTCTTCGGGTGTGCCAGAGAACAAGGCACGGGTTTTGTCATGTTCCACATTTAAAGCAAAACAATATTTCTCTTTTTGTATCATTGAGGCAGCATAATCAATCAGTTTTCGCACAGGCGTATGTTTAACGCCATTAATTTTTATATTTGTGATTAATGCACCCAGCCAATGGAAAAGGTTCAAGAAGTCGGGTCCTGAAATACCCGGATAGAAATATTTATTCCCTCCGCTGAATCCAACAACTTCATGAGGAAACACTGGTCCAACTATACATAAAACATCATAATCAAAGATAATCTTGTTGATTTGTATGGGAACTTCTTGATTTAATAGTCCATTAGAAAATTCATATACCTTATCTCTGGGGATAATTCCTATCTGCTGTAAAGCACCTGGGTCTTGCCACGCATGGTTATAAATTCCCACATCTTTATATTTGCTCTGTCTCTCTTCTGGCGTAATTCCCAAAAGTTTACAAATCATCTCTTCACTTATAGGTGGATGAGTCCCTAATGCAATAATAAAGTCTAACTTCTTTGCTCGTTTTAGAATTGAGTCAGTTAATGCACGAAACATAAGCGGCATAGGCATACTCCGCGTCTGGTCAGGAATGATAAAGAGTATTCTTTTCCCTTCCATGTCGAGTTGAGAGCAAGCCTTGTGGACAAACTGATATATCTCTTCCGGACTCAAGAAACCTGTTTCTGCAACACATTTTTGAATCATTGTTAGTCCTTTGCGAGTTTAAATCCTAAACATTCAAATTTGTTTGCAAGTGTCTGGTTCTTTTGTATTAAACGAACTGTGGTGTTGTGAAATTCCCTTCGTTTCGGGTAATTCTTTCGCAATAGGTCGAAATAAGCACCACGCTCATCTGCCTTTTTGTTCTCAATTTCTCTTAATGCTTTGTCATCCGAAGTTATATTATATAACTGATGGACTGCAGTATATAACGGATTTGGGTCATCGGGAGAAATTTGGAGTTCCTTAATTGGTGGTTCAGGTAAATTGTTTCTGTAATCCCACGATGGGGCACGATTCAGGGAACGGCATAGTGCGATATATAATTGATATGTTCCGTTAACCTTGCCATCAAAAGAATAACCGGCGATATGAGGTGTCCCTATTGTTACTTTTTTGAGAAGGTCTATGCTTATATTGGGTTCGTTCTCCCAGACATCTATAATGGAGTGTGAAACAATCCCCTGTTCTATGGCTTTTAATAGTGCACTTGTTTCTACTACGGAACCTCGCGATGAATTAATAAGCACTGTTCCCGGTTTTATTTCATTAAAGAAATGTTCATTGGCTAAATGATAAGTAGGGTAAGGTGGATTCTTTTCTAATGGGACATGGAAAGTGATTATATCGCACTTTAGAATGGATTCAAAAGGTTCAAATAGTGGATGGTTATTGTTCTTTTCCGCAAGAGGTGGGTCATTTAGCACAGGGAATAGCCCTAATGCAACC
>DAOOVZ010000202.1:0-4809 GCA_035370665.1 Candidatus Hydrogenedens sp. | reverse complement strand
GAATTATGAATAGTTGGCTTAATATGTTATATGAAGGTGGATGGGTTATGGTGCCGTTAGGAATTTGTTCAATCCTTGCTCTGGCTATTATATGTGAGCGTTTTTTTGTATTAAGAAAAACAAAGAATATTCCTACACACCTTGTTCAATCGCTGTCTTATGTGAACACAGAAAAAGATTTAGAAACAATCCGTTCCACATCACAGCGAACTAATTCACCACTTGGGATACTTATTACAGAGATTATAAACCTTAAAAATGAGCCGAAAGACATATTGACAGAGCACATTTACACATTGGGTCGGGCACAAATAACCAATTTAGAGCGTGGATTAACACTTTTAGAAATAATCGCAATGATAAGTCCTTTATTGGGATTGCTTGGAACTGTTTTAGGTATGGTTGACATATTTAATGTGATTACAGCAGGAGGACTTGGAAATACTCAAATGTTAGCATCGGGTATTGCCAAAGCGTTGATAACAACAGTGGTCGGGTTAATTATAGGGATTCCTTCTCTGGTAGCGTATCATCTATACATACGAAAAGTCGAAGAAATAGGCATAGAACTCCAAGGGATAGTTGTCCCTTTTTTAACAAAAGTAAAAAATATTGTCAAATAGGTATACTTTAGTTTTTTAAATTTATTTTCCATAGAACATGTAATTTTTCATATAATATATTAGAATTATGGAGACATAACTTATGGGTGAATTGATTAAAGAATTTTGGGATTTCTTAAAGGTTAGAAAAAAATATTGGTTAGCACCAATTATCATTACTTTAATATTACTTGCTGCCCTGTTTATTTTTGCCGGAAATGCAGGGGTTATTTCACCATTTATATATGCCCTTTGATGGTTGTGAGCCCTGTGTTTTTTTCTGCTTTTATTTGATATAGAACAATGTTCTTGTAGAAATAGGGGTTATCAAAAAAGTAAATTGGAGATGATTTTTCTAAATATCAAGCATTCCACTACTAAATCTATTAGCGGATGCTTGTGAGATAGAACACACATTTATATTCATAGAATCATTATATATTCTTAATATATTCTTACCTAAGTATATTTTCTAATGAATTTTTTTCTGGTCTAAACTGCAAATACTTATCTAAAAAGCGATACGCTTCTTCTCTAATTTCAGGTGGAAAATCATGACCACAATCAGGGTGCACAACCTGTATTTTATCCTCAGCATTAAATAATTGATAAACCTTTTTTGCAGATGCTACACAATCATCTACGCCTGTTACTTCAAAATTATGGTCATGTAAAGGTGCGTTTATAAAGACAGGGCGAGGTGCAAGCACACCAAGCACCTCAGTAAAATCAAAGGGAAGCAATTCGGGATTGCACTTGTATTTCTCTGCTATTAGTGGCATATACCCCTTATGAGACCAACCTGTTAAATCGCCGTTGTAATATTTTTTCATACTTGTAAACCCACAACTGGTTACCATTACCTTTATTCGTTCATCAAAGGCGCCGAGAAAAAGTGTGTTGTGTCCTCCTAATGAATGTCCTATAGCACCTATTCTTTCAGGGTCTACTTCCGCTAACGATTGGAGCAAATCAATACATCGCCGATGATTCCCAATCCCCTTTGCCGTTGCACTTACATAGCCCATTGAATACACATCAATTTTATAATCACCAAAGCCCGGATAATCTGGAACAATTACAATATAACCCTTTTCTGCCAATTCTTTTGCAATATGTCTGTTCTTATGGTCGCCTATTCCTACTGGACTCGCTTTCCCTATATCTACTGTTTGATGTAAGCAGACAATTGCAGGTAATTTGCCATCTATTTTTTTAGGGACTAACAAGTATGCAGGAAGTCGGTCATTAGGTTCTGCATTAAATCTGATTTTCTTTCTCCAATAAGTATTCATATCTTCTATACTTTCAATTTCCATATCCAATGGAGGCAAAGAAGAGCGATTTGGCAATTGACCCATGACCAGAAGCATATTTTGATAAATATGATTCTTTCTTATATTCCAGTCTGTTTTATCTTTTATATCTTGAATGTTTCCTGATTTGTCAATGTAGTAAAGTAAATTAGTTTTGTCTTTATAGAAAGGGACTTGCTCAATGCTCATGTCTTGATTAGAAAAACTTGCAAGTGATAATAAAATGAAAAGAAGCATATAGAAATCCTCATGTTATTTAAATTGGAATGCAAATAAATCTGTATCTTTCATCTTGAACAATAATATAATAGGTGTTCCCTGTAACTCTGATACATTTTTACCACTTTTCCATGCAGGTTTTATATCAATTCTATTTCCAATGAGAGGAATAGAATCGCTTAACTCATAACCCGGGACAGGTTTTCCATCTTTATCCTGTATTTCTACCTGAATATGGCCTGCCGCGGATGAAGCAAAATTTAAATATAAGTTTTCACCTTTGAAAATAATAGGTTTAGTTTTAATCAAACCTTCTAAATATCCTGTTCTTATACAGGTAAAGCCATCAATACGAAGTAAGTATCTCTGAATATGTGCAGTATCCTGGGCATAGTTTTTATGGACATAAATAGACATTTGATAATCATTTACAGGAACAATTCCACGAACAGGATAATTGGTTCGAGAGACCCAATTCTCGATTGGATATTCAGGCTTGATAAAGGCTTCCAAAAAAAATCTATTATAATAATTACCGCCCCGACTACTCATCAAAATAACATCAGAACAATCGTGGCTGTAGTCTTCTTCAACACCAATAGACTTAATTTCCATATCGGTAAGCGCTTTACATCCGGGGACAAAACGAGCAGCCAGAGAGATGTATATGTGTGGTGCATTGAAATAAGGGACTGTTTGATTAATATAGATATGTTCCCATGGAGCAATCCCTTTATCCATCACAACCGGTTCATCCCAATTTATAAAATCTGCACTTGTGGTTCGGCTAATCCAGCGAACTCCAGAATCAGGTCCATTCCAACTTCTAAAATATAAAACATATTTCCCTTCGGATATTGACCAGAAAGCAACATTTTGAGAGTCAAGTGCAAATGTTTTCTCTTTCAATATGGGTTTGTCTGATAATTTTCGCCAATTTATTCCATCCGCAGATACGAATGCGAATAATCCACTGCTATGGATTCCTGCAACTGCTTTATATCGTTCTTCTTTTGGAATATCTGGCTTTTCATCAAGAAATGGAGCAAAATTATGAGAGAAGGGAGGGTTATGAGCAAGGATTACATTATTATCCTTTGTCCCCATAACCTCAAACAATCCCAGAGATGGTTTTGTGAAATGAATCCCATCAGAACTTTCTGCATAGCAAGTGACTTCAATTTCTGAGCCATCATGCTTTGATGTGGGAAGCCCCCTATAATACATACGGTATATACCGCTATCATATATAAGAGTGATATAGCCACTATATTTTCCTTCCCATGGTTTGTCAAAATATAAAACCTTTTCTGCGGGGATTGGTTCGCACAGTTTTAACGAGGCGTTCTCCATGTATCCAATTAACTCATCATCAACTAATATCTCCCTGCGATTCTTTATGTTATGAATTTCCTCAGAAAAACCTGTGCTAATGAATGATAGAATTAAAAATATAAATACCCATAAATATATAAAACTATTTTTCATTTTCATAAACCTTACTTTCGCCTATTTAATTTTAGTAAGAGGTTTGATTCTTCTGTTGTATTTAGATAACCCAATTAATATAGGGTATCAATCTGTATCATATTATAATATAGTTTCTAACCAAGTTCTGCATTTTATCCCAAAGTATCAATTTGAAAAGTAAGGGAAAGCACAAAGTTTACAGTTATATTGAGTATTCTGGTTGTGTGTAATAGTTTGGCAATATTCTTGCATATCGTTTACTCCCCTTGAATTAAGTTGAAAATTAATTGTTACTTTGCTTGAAATGATAAGAGGTAATTCAAAATATTAAAAAGTTTTTGTCAAAATGACAGAAAACCTCAAAAATGACAAAAAGATTTAATCATTAAAATAACAGAAGAATGTTTTGTCAAAAAATTAAAAAGAATATTCTCTAAAGTGATAAAAAGTTTCACTGGTTCTAAAATACCCTATATTGTTATTCTAAACCTGCTTTGTTACTTTGCAAGTTAAAAGGCAAAAATCCCCTTACTTTTAGCGGATACCGATATTACATAAAAATAAATCTACCTTTGAGTTGTCCAATTACCTTAATTTTAAATAAAATATTAATAATTAATAGTCTATTTAATAGATTATGTTTTAATAATATAAAAAAGTAGGATTTATGATTTGACAAAATTGCTTATTGTTGATGATGATGCTGATTTCACTGTTCAGTTAGCACAAGTTCTGGAAAAACAAAAATATCAGTGTTTTGTTTTAAATACACCTGAACAGGTGATAGAAACCATTAAAAGGGGAAAAATTCCTATAGTTTTGCTTGATATAATGCTGCCCCGAATATCTGGATTTGAACTTTGTAGGCGAATCCGTATTGATAGAGAGGTCTATAACACAGGTATTATCTTTTTGTCAGCAATGAATGAACGAGAGGAATTAGAACATGGCTTTTGTCAGGGTGGAGATGACTATATCGTAAAGCCGATTTCAATGCCACTACTGTTAAATCACTTAAACGCATTGATTGCTTCTCAACAACACAATGCCCTTATTGATTCATTCACAGGTGTCGGAACAGTCCGTTTTATAAGGTTGGAATTACAGAGAGCCATTTTACTTCGTCAAAAATTTGATTTGGCATATATCGAGTTAGCAAGATTCGCGTCTTTACAGAGTGTTATTTCTCAACCAGACGCTTT
>DAOOVZ010000201.1:0-5017 GCA_035370665.1 Candidatus Hydrogenedens sp. | reverse complement strand
GTCCACACTGAAACGCCTTCGGACGCGGGTTCGATTCCCGCCGCCTCCACCATATCTTTTATTTCTAATGGTATCTTTGCTCTTCATATTAGCAGATAAATAGTTGATTTTTTTGTAGGAACAGGTTTTCAACATTTTCTCAAATAGCGTAAAATTCTTTATTTTACAAAGTGAAAAGAAATTACGCATATTGTTTTACAATTTATGTATTAATTACTGTCTTTCAATAGTATCTTTTCTACCCACGATACAATTCACGGCATTTTCCTTAATTATTTAACGAAAGTAGAAGTATTTTATGATGAAAATGATTATTTGGATTTGCTATTTCTAATTTGTGATTTGGTATAGTTATTTAATCAGAATAATAATTCTATCAAAAGGATTTTAGAGATGAATCGGAGAAATTTTTTGAAGACACAAGCCGTAGGGATTTTGTCTGCTGTTTCCTGGGGTGCAATGAGAAGCACTTACGCAGATGTTCGTTTTCGAATAGCTCCATTCAAAGCAGATGTGAATCCACCTCTGGGAACACCGTGGTATCCAAGTTATAAACCGTTGGAAACGATAGAACATAATCTATTAGCAAAGGGCGTTATTATTGAAGATGATAAAAAAAGGTATGTGCTTTGCGCTCTGGACTGGTGTGAAATATGCAATAGGTCTTATTACAAACTTCGGGATATGATTGCTAAAACGGTTGAAACTGACCCCAACGCAGTTTTTATACATACTGTCCACCAACACACTGCCCCAATGTGTGATGAAGACGCTTTTGATATTCTCGATAAGATACAAAATCCACCACCGTATCCAAAGAAAGGGGATTTTGATAACCTTTTTAAAAATATTCTCAACTCAATTGAAGTGGCGAAACAGTCTCTTGTCTTTTGTAATGCAGTTGAGGTTGGTTCGGCTAAAGTGGAAAAGGTCGCTTCTAATAGGCGTGTTATGCAACCTGATGGCAATTGTTTGACCCGTTATAGTTCTTGTAAGGACCCCAAACTTATAGAGGCACCAGAAGGCTTAATAGACCCATATTTACGAACATTAAGTTTTCTGTCTGAGGAAGGAAAACCTGTTGCACGGATTCATTACTACACTACGCATCCGCAAAGTTTTTACGGTGACCCGCGTGCAAGTTACGATTTCCCCGGTATGGCGCGTGAGCAGATGGAGAAAGATGAAGGCATTCCGCATATCTATTTTACTGGTTGCGCAGGTAATATTGCTGCTGGGAAATATAATGATGGCACACCTGAAGCACGCCAACAATTATATCAACGACTTTTGAAGGCAATGCAGGAATCTGTTAAATCCCTACAAAAACAAGAATTAACGCCTATATCATTGAAATCTATTCCCTTCACTTTCGGTTATAGAAACGATGGAGAACATTCACAGGAACATTTAGAAAAATTTTTAAATGATACGAATCAGGGTCATAATTATCGTATAGGTGCTGCTATGGAATTAGCCTGGCAAAATCGGGCAGACAAAATACCTATTCCTATTAGTGCGATACATTTTGGAAAAGTTTCAATACTCAGTCTGCCCGGCGAACCAATGGTAGAGTTTCAACTTTATGCACAAAGTTGTTCACCAGAGCAGACAGTGTTTGTAGCAGGATACAGTGATTGCGGGACTGGCTATATTTGCACGGAAGAGTCATTCAAGGAAGGATGTTATGAACCTTCTGCGTCAAATGTTCCTCCTTCAACTGAAGGAAAGTTGAAAGAAACAATTAAACAAGTGCTTACATAAAAAAATAGATATGAGATTCTACGATTATTCTTGAAAATTCAAAAATTCAGGAAACAAAAAAAATGAATCGGCGACTTTTTTTGAAACTCCAGGCAACTGGGATTTTATCTCTATTTTCTTATCCAGTTATAAGATGTGTTTCTGCTGACACACATTTGCTTGTAACTTCGTTCAAAGCAGATGCTACTCCTCCATTAGGAACACCATGGTATCCCAGTTATAAACCATTAGATACGATTGAACACCCACTTCTTGCTAAAGGTATTATTCTTGAGTCCAGCGAAAAGCGTTTTGTGCTTTGTGTGCTTGATTGGTGTGAAATAGCCAATAGTTCATATTATAGGCTCCGCGAATTAATAGCAAAGGTTGTTGAAACGGACCCTGATGCAGTTTTTGTTCATACTGTTCATCAACACACAGCGCCTATGTGTGATGCAGATGCGTTCGATATTCTTAGCAAGATACAGAGTCCACCACCTTACCCTGAAAATAAGGTGTTTGAGGATATATATCAAAAAATTCTTCAATCTATTAGAGAAGCATTGTCCTTTTTAACCCCATGTAATTCGATAGAAGTTGGTTCTGCCAGAGTAGAGCAAGTTGCTTCTAATCGTCGGATTCTTTTACCTGATGGCAAATGTTTAACTCGTTCTAGTTCCTGTAAAGACCCAAAAATTATTGAAGCACCTGAAGGATTAATTGACCCATATCTGCGAACATTGAGTTTTACCTCAACCACAGGTAAACCAATAGTGCGACTCGATTTTTATGCAACACATCCCCAGAGTTTTTATTGGGACACGCGTGCAAGTTATGATTTTCCCGGCATGGCACGCGAGCAGATAGAAAAAGACGAGGGCATTCCACATATTTATTTTACAGGCTGTGGTGGAAATATTGCAGCAGGTAAATATAACGATGGGAGTCCGGAATCGCGTCAACAACTTTATAAAAGAATGTTAGACGCTATGCAAAGGTCTGTCAAATCTTTACAAAAAGATTCGATAACTGAACCCAAACTTAATGTAACGCAACTACAATTAGAGCCACGAAATGATGGGGAACATAGTGTAGAAATATTGGAAGCGAAGATAAATGATACAAAATTAGCACCTCACATCAGAGTTGATTCTGCAATGGAATTAGCATGGAAAAACAGGGCGAAGCAAATACCGATACCTGTCTGTGCACTACATATTGGTAAAACTTCTATTTTGCATTTACCCGGTGAAGCAGCCATAGAATTTCAATTATTTGTCCAACAATGTGCATCAGAAAACACAATATTCGTAGCGGCGTATGGCGATTGTGCACCTTCTTATATATGTCCAGCAAATTTTTTTACAGAGGGAGGCTACGAACCTTCTGCCTCTCATGTAGTCCCGTCGTCTGAACAAAAACTAAAAGAAGCAATAAAACAGGTCCTATAATAAAATCATTTTTATCCCTATTTCCTGTATAATTTTATTTCAAAAGGAAAATAAACTTTGAACCTGCTATTTATCTAATATGAACAAACCTCTGGTAAGTGTTCTGGTATTAAATTGGAATGGACTAAAACATCTTCAAGAATGTTTTACCTCCTTATTACGAGGATGTGAGCGTGAAGATGTTGAATTTGTCCTTTTAGACAATGCCAGCACAGACGAATCGGTAAATTTTGTTATAGATAACTTTTCTAATGACCCACGCCTTGTTGTTGAATGCCTTGACAAAAATTATGGTTGGTCAGGCGGGAACAATCGAGGGATAAAAAAGTCCATAGGAAAAGGGGCAAAGTATATTTTATTACTAAACAATGATACAAAGATTGAACCCAATTGCATAGAGGCTTTAATTGAAATGTCAGAATCAAACCCGGATGTGGGTGGATTAGCCCCCAAAATGCTGCTTTTTGACCAGCCCTGGTTATTGAATTCTGTTGGCTTGATGTGTTCGATAATTGGTTCAGCGTGGGATAGAGGGCTAGGCAGAGTGGATACTCCTCGCTGGAATGAAATAACGGAAGTAATCGGGATATGTGGTGGTGCAATGTGGCTGCGAATAGACGCATTACTCAAAGCAGGATACTTACCGGAAGAATTTTCTATTTATCTTGATGATTTAGATTTATGTTTACGAATATGGAATGCAGGCTATCGAATTTTGACCTGTCCTGCTGCGGTAGTCCATCACAAATTCAGTGCAACCTGGCAAGCCTCTCCCCAAAAAGCCCAAAAAAAATATTATTTAAACACACGCAACAGATTTTATCTCATAGAAAGAAATTTCCCGAGTAAGAAATTTTGGGAAATATTATTTTGGTTAAAGTGGGGTGAAATAAAAGCGATAGGAAACGCCGCAAAAAAGGCAGAATTTTGGCGGATACAAAAACATATTTTGGCATGGATTGAAGCAGGTTTTTATCTGTCTCACTCACTTCGCTGGCGTAAGGAACAGAAAAAACAACAGTTGACAGAGCAATCTTTACCTCCCTTCTGGAAACTAATTCAGAAAAAACCATTATTCTGTCCAGATATAGAACTTCCAGTAGAAGGCTGGTATAAGCCACACAATTTTCAGGGCAAGAGACTTTTCCCTATTAGTAAATATGCTGTAATACACCATCACGGCGGCAAATTGTCTTTTAAATGTGGTAATATGTTTCCTCAATTAGGAGATGTAGATATCATTGTAAAATTTAATGATGATATCATTGAGCATATCCAGACCACAGGATTAAAAAAGTATTCCTTCGATTTATTTAAAGGAATTGTCTCCTTTGAGGCAAATAAAATATTAGAGTCAGAACAAACTAACAAAACTTACGATATTGGTGGATGGTTTGAGTTTGAAACACCAGCCCCCTTTTAAGCACTGTTATACTATTTAGAACAAAAAAAGGAATAGTTCAGAATGTTTAATAAATGGAAAGAACCACATTTCTTAAAAAATCTATTTTGGCGAAATTTTTTTCTGTTTTTCATTTTAATTATTGTGGTAGGTATTTCATGGTGGTTAGGTTCACTTATTGGTAGATATTCATTACAGGATTTACTTACAAAACCATTACCTCCAAAACCTCTTGAAACTGAAGATTTAAATGGATTGCAGGAAGATAAGGAAGGAAAATCCCCATTTTATCTATATGTTGGAGGAGAACCGTGTGATGAAATAGCTCAGAAGGAATTTCAATATGCAAAGGACACGGGTATTACCAATTTCATTGTAGAAGTCCCTTTCCCCTGGCGAGGCTCTGACGATTTGCCTGAAT
>DAOOVZ010000200.1:0-5063 GCA_035370665.1 Candidatus Hydrogenedens sp. | reverse complement strand
TTAGTATCATTGGAAATAAATTCTGTGAATCATCGTTCGTTAGAACTTTCAGTTCGACTTCCTTCGCTCTGGGGACCGATAGAAACCTTTATAAGAGACAAGATTAGACAAAATATTAATCGTGGCAAAATTTATATCTGGATAAGGCGACAGACCACAGAAATTACGGAACCTATATTCTCCTTTAATGAAGGTATTGCAAAAGAATATTTAAAACATATAGAAAAATTGAAACAACTATTAAACACGCACGAAGAAATTTCTCTGGATGCACTTATTCAACTACCTGGTGTATTCGAGACAAACATATCGGATGAAGAAATTGAACAGATAAAAAAGGAAATAGAACCTTTATTTGACCTTGCTATCGAAAAATTAAATAAATCCAGAGGACTGGAAGGTCAGGCTATTGAAAAACAATTGCGTGAACATTTCGACGAACTTCAAGCAAGTATACTTATGCTGCAACAAAAAGCACCTGAAGTGTATGAGCAACAAAAGGGACGAATTCGAACAAAATTGACAGAAATATCTATAGAGCCATCTATTAAAGAAGAGCGACTTGCTATGGAAATGGTATTCTGGGCAGACAAATTGGATATTACTGAGGAAATAAATCGTGTTATAACACACTTAAATCGAGTAGATGAACTTTTTTCCACAGAGCAGAATGGAAAACCGCTGAATTTCCTTATTCAGGAGATAGGAAGGGAATTAAACACCATTAGTGCTAAACTGCGAGATGCTGACCTTGCTTGGCAATTGGTTCAAATGAAAACTGTATTAGAGAAAATTCGCGAACAGATTCAGAATGTGGAGTAAACCATGAAACAAGAAAATCTAATCATTGTTGTTTCAGCACCTTCAGGTGTAGGAAAAACTACAGTTATCCAATATCTAATGTCTCAGCGAGAGGACATTGCCACATCGGTTTCAGCCACAACACGAGAACCCAGACCCGGTGAGCGAGAAGGTGTAGATTATTATTTCATTTCAACTCAGGAGTTTAATGATAAAATTAAAAAAGGTGAATTTGTTGAATATGCACAGGTGCATGACGAGTTATACGGCACTCTACATTCAGAATTACAACGACACATTAATTCAGGAAAAGATGTAATATTAGAATTAGATGTGCAAGGAATGCGAAGTATAAAAAAAAAATATCCACAAGCAGTAACTGTATTTATGCTACCACCTTCAATTAAAGAAATGGAACTTCGGTTAAAAGGTAGAGGTTCCGAGAATGAAGAAAAAATACAAAAAAGGATAAAACGGGCTTTTGAAGAAATGAAAGCATGCACCGAATTCGATTATACTATAGTAAATATCAAAGTGGAACAATCTGCTTACGACCTAAATACCATTATTAACGCTGAGCACCTTAAATCAAGTCGAGTTCATATAAAATTAGAATAAATAACCATAACAGGAGAAATGTCAAATGCCTGCTCCTTACTATGTTGATGAATTACGCACGAAGATTGACAGCCTTTACCGCCTGGTAATCGTTGCGGCTAAACGGGTCAATCAAATTACCAAGAGCGAGAAACATGGCTTTGGTAAAAAGAAGAAGCCAACTGTGGTTGCCCTTGATGAAATTATGGAAGGAAAGATTTCCTATCGTAAGAACGAGAATGAAGACTTGACTGAAATTTAGTCAAAATTGAACTGAATTATGGGCTCACCTTTCCAGAACAAGGTCATCTTATTAGGGGTATCAGGTTCTATTGCGGCATACAAAGCATGTGAACTTTGTAGTCGTCTCGTGCAAAATGAAGCCAGAGTCTATGTCGCTATGACCGAAAATGCCCAGAAATTAGTGTGCCCTGTAACTTTTGAGTGTCTTTCTGGAAATCCTGTTATTACGGGAATGTTTGAAACCCATACTTTGGGTCCATTATCTCACATCTCTTTGACCCACGAAGTAAATCTACTAATTGTTGCCCCTGCAACCGCCAACCTGATTGCTAAATCGGCTCATGGCATTGCTGATGATTGGTTAAGCACAGCACTGCTTGCTACCACTGCACCTATCCTCTGGGCTCCTGCAATGAATCCACAGATGTTCCTGAACCCAGCAAGTCAACAAAATATCGAAACCCTCAAAAATAGAAAACACCATTTTGTAGGACCTGCGGCAGGGAATACTGCCTGCGGTGAAATAGGCATAGGAAGAATGGTAGAACCTGTCGAGATCATTGAATATGCAGATATAATTCTAAATGAACCCAAAGATTTTGTAGGAAAAAAAATACTTATTACCAGCGGACCCACTCAGGAACCTATTGACCCTGTCCGCTATATTAGTAATCGCTCCTCAGGAAAGATGGGAAGGGCTCTTGCTATGGAAGCACTTCGCAGAGGAGCGGAAGTAACAGTCATATCCGGTCCAGCCAGAGAACCGTTGCCATTTAAAGCCGAACTTATTTTTGTTAGAACGGCTCTTGAAATGTATGAGGAGACCGTTAAAAGATCCCCACAATATGATATTTTTATTGGTGCCGCAGCAGTTGCTGATTATCGTGTTGCCGACCCCGCAGATGAAAAACATAAACGAAATGGTGCCACACATCATTTAGAACTAATACCCAACCCTGATATCGCAAAAAAAATAGGAGAAATGAAACGACCAAACCAGATAACTGTGGGATTTGCCGCAGAAACACATCATCTTGTTGATTATGCACAGGAAAAATTAAAGAGAAAAAATTTGGATTTAATTGTTGCAAATCAGGTAGGTGGTGAAAACTGTGCTTTCGGGTCAGATTATGTATCCGCAATTATGATAACACCAAAGTCAAAAGATGAAAAACCTGAACTCATCCCTAAAAGCGAACTAACCCGCCGTATATTTAACCGCATCAGTGAAATAATGAACAAAAAATAAAATCATTTTTGAACAAAATCCAGTTCAGAATTGTATAATTATGTATAACCTTAATTAAGGAATTTTTCAATATGCAATTATTTCAAAAAAACATTTTCACTATTGCAGTGATTTTTATTTCTCTTCTCACGCTCATCACGCATGAAAATGCAGTAAGTCAGGAACAGAAGGATTGTGCCATAACTAATGACATTACAATTACGCAACAAGTTTCCGGTGAAGGGGTTTCTACCTCAAACGGAAACATTTCCTATGTCCCCGGAAAATTACTTAATATTACAATCAACTTTATAAAAAATACTTCTGAAACTGTTTATGCCTTAGGTGTTCAGTGCACAGTGCCTCAGGGCTGGCAATACCAAGGGGCTTCGATCTCCAACACCCCTGCCATAGTCCCACAATCGGGCTATGTTTCAGATGGAAACACACCTTTTGATTTTGCATGGATAAACATTCCTACTTTCCCTTTTGATTTTACCTTTAGTGTGAATATACCCGCAGACGCTCAGGGACCCTGCCAAATAACTACTCAGGCACTATATCATTTTACTGCGGGCCAAATCTGTTCAAATATTGCCCAGACATCTTTTATTGGCGAGACTACACCACAAGAAGGTGAAGGCGAAGGTGAAGGTGAAGGTGAAGGCGAAGGTGAAGACACTGGCTGTGCAATTTTTAAAGGCTGTGGTTGTAATAATAAAAATCTACTGCTGAAGGATTTTATAGGTGACTTCTTCTTTATATTAATTGCTATTGGAACATTAGGATTAACACAAAGAGAGAGAAAATAAACACAAATAATGGGTAATTTCTATACCAAAAAATTTCTCTTATTCTCTGCTATTTTTTTCATATCTATAAACACAGTAGGGGAGAAAATCTACTTTATCGCTCCTGATGCAGGCATTGTAAAAGAAGTATTGCCTGAAAAATTACAAAAAGATACATGGTATCCCGCTGGAATAACACCCCAAACCTTTACAACATATTACATCACATACAATATTGCATACTGCGACCCAGCAGGGACAGGTTTCAACGACCCCAACCATCCAAACAGAAAATCATGTCTTGAAACTGTTTTAAAGTATATCTCAAATGTGCTTAGAAAATCAGGCACTATAGATATTCTTGTTGAACAAAGTGAAACTGATGGTAATGATGCTCTTGCTTATGCAGGTAGTTATATATTTGAGAATAAAGATACATTTAGCCCCTGCTTTTCTCAATCAAGACTACTTACAGGGACTAAACCTAATGTAACCACACCCGAGATAGAATTAACTGTGGATTTTGGTAGAGATTATTATGAAGACCCCACCAATACTTCCCCAGCCTACAACCAGGTAGACTTAGTATCCGTGCTACTTCATGAATTTACTCATGGATTTGGATTTCTATCCTTTGTAGAAGAAAGTGGTTATACTCAAATAAGCACAAATGGCTATTATCTATACACGACCTTTGACCAATTTATATATAAAAGCAATCTGGCATTATTTTCGGGCTCACCTCCATCGTTTTATGGCACTTCATCAGATACTACATGTAACCAGTTAGTTTTCAAATCTACTTATATTGAAGCCCTTTTTGGGAACGGTGGACTTGCTATCTATTCTAAAAATCCCTTTCTTGATGGAACGAGTCTGAATCACTGGGACCCAGAGAGAACAGGAATATCGAACGCTGTTATGAACCCTTCATTTATGGCTGGTAAAGTTATACGCTATTATTCAACCGCAGACCTATGTGCATTGAAATCAATTGGCTATACAAATATTCAACTTTCCATAAGTGAAGGAAATTCAGAAGGCACAACTGAAGGTGAAGGTATCTCCGAAGAAGGACAGATATATGAGGGATTAACCGAAGGTGAAGGTTCTAATAATGGACATGAGGGACAAATTAGAGAGGGTGAAGGCATTTACGAAGGGCAGATAGAAGACAATTTGGATGGCAATCTCGATGGCGAAAGTTCAATAGATGGTGAGGAAGAAAATCAAACAGATGCCTGTGGCTGCTTAAATAGTAAAGATATGCCATCCTTTGACAGGTTTATGAAATACCTATTAGACTTTCTATTGCTTGGCTTACTGGTCGCATTACTAGCTGCAACAAATAGCAACAACCGAGAGAATTAGAAAATATTTTAAAAAATACTGCCGGCAAGAAG
>DAOOVZ010000199.1:0-5081 GCA_035370665.1 Candidatus Hydrogenedens sp. | reverse complement strand
GAACGCTTTTACCACAGCAATCACCTGGTCAGGCTGAAAACCAAAAAGTCCACCGCCAATAGGAGCAAACGCCGCAAGAGTGCATGAAGAGGTCGTGTATGGATAAATTCCAAAATAAAGGTCCCTTAATGTCCCTAATTGTGCTTCAAAAAGTATATTTTTCTTCTCAATTGCAGCATTAGTAAGTACCTCGTTGGTATTTTTAATGTATTGGAGTAACGGTTTACTCCACTTCTGGGTCCAGTCCCAGATTTCCTCAAGAGTGAATGGCTTATCCTTGCCATAAACGCCTTTTGCAATTTGCAATTTCCAGTTCACAATTTGTTCCAATCTATTTTTGAGCCATTCAGGATAAAAAAGTTCACCTATTAAGATACCTTTCTTTACTGTTCGGTCTCCATAAACAGGTGCAATACCTCGTCGAGTTGAGCCATAAGCATTCTTGCCCAATCGTTCTTCCTCCCAGGCATCTTCAAGACGATGATATGGGAAACAAATCATTGACCGCTCCGAAATCATAATTTGTGGATTTATCCCCTTATCCTTAATATCTTCAAGTTCCTTAACTAAACTTTCCAGGTCAATCACCATCCCCGGACCCAATATATTCACCGTTTCTTTATTAAATACGCCGGAAGGAATCAAATGGAGTTTGAATTCCCCGTATTCATTAATTACAGTATGTCCTGCATTATTTCCTCCTTGATACCGAACCACAAAGTCCGCATCTTGTGCGAAATAATCAACCATACGCCCTTTGCCTTCATCGCCCCAGTTGGCTCCCACAATAATTTTTATGCTCATATTCATACCCTTTAACTAACTTGTAAATCTTCACAAAAAAACGGGCCGAAACTTGTCCGACCCGTTTGTGTTCTATAATTATACCTAAAATGATTATCTCGAATAGAACCCAATAACTCCAGGTGTATCTTCGAGGAAAGGTAGATTCTCTTCAGCAGGAACTGCAACTACATGTCCTTCAAAAGACTTCGCCTCACGAGATAAGTGCGGTGGAATTTCCTGATATGGATTTTCTGCACCTTCGGCTATCATCGGAATCTTTTGACTTTTTTCACGAACTGTTATTTTCATTCCCGGCTGAACCATAAAAGAGGGGATATTTACTTTTTTCCCATCTACTAAGAAATGACTATGCGTCACTAATTGACGGGCTGCGGAAATAGTAGGTGCAAAACCTAAACGATATACTACTGTGTCAAGACGGCACTCTAATAGTCTCATTAAATTTATACCCGTATCTCCCGTAATACGCTTAGCTTCTTGAAATATCTTTCGCATCTGTCGTTCCATCAAACCATAGTGCATACGAATTTTTTGTTTTGCAAGCAATTGTCTTGCATAAACAGAGAGTTTTCCTCTCGGGTCTCTACCGTGTTGTCCCGGTCTAAAGGGACGCTTTTTCGATGGACACTTTGGGCTTCCCCAAACGCAGGAACCCAGACGCCGACATAATTTATGCTTCGGACCTGTGTATCTTCCCATAGATTTAATTATTTCCTTACTTTAATTTGTGTTTTTTAATAAACAAAAAAAATGCACACTCTCTTTTTCACAGCCGCGGAAAGATTGAGGTGTAAAAAATCTTAAAGTATCATATTATAAATATTTTATAAAATGAAAAACAAATTTGTCTTTATATACTAATATAACAGATTTTCAAGATTCTCAAAATATCTCATCATTTTAAATACAATTTGTATTGTTTTAAAACTATAAACAATAGTAATTATTTAACAATATTTTTTGCAAACATTACAGTATCTAATGCTCTATATCTTTAATTTTAATTAATAAAAAATAGAAAGAAGTTGTAATTTAGGTTATATGGAGGCATAGCCCTCAAATAATAAAAAATAATGTTTCTTAAAATAACAAAAGTATTATTGTCTTAGATGTAAACTATATCATTTCAAGTTACCTATGCTATTTCCAACCATTCCTTCTCTTATTTTACACACACATTACCTATTTTTTCTTCTTTTTTTGCTATTTTGACCTTTTTTATCATTTATAGCAAGCAAAAAATCTTGTCCTTTTCTTTTAGTGAAAAGTAGTAAAAAAAATTGTAAATTTTTAAGATGTATGATATAATTATTATAGTAGCATATAAAACTAATATTTATGGATAATATATTTTATATGCAATAAAGTTAGTTGTGCGAAAAATATAGAAGTCAAGAATAAAATTGGTTTCTAATATGGGCTGTAGGATAGTAAATTATTTTACTGAACTAATTAATATACTATTATTTAATTATAATATGAGTAGAGACTAAATTATGAATAATAAGCGAGAAAATACTGACCCTTTTTTAGACCCAGTAGAACTTTTTGAAAAAGAGGTATTTGATTGGGAAAAGTATTATGGAGAAATTTTTATTCGTTTTTCTCAGATTATTGACCGTATAAAAGGTAAACTTCCTCATTTCCGAATGTCTCTGAGGAATCGTAAAAATTTAAATGCTTACCTTGAACGACTTTCTGATGCTCTTGCGAAAGCATTAACTCAAGAGGAGCAAATTATATTAATAAAAGGGGCGCAAAATCAGATTCGCGAAGTTCGTTCTGCATTAGCACACTGTTATACAACAATTGTTGCTTTTGAAGATGCTTTTGATAAAGCCCTTGCTCTTATTGAGAGGATACCTGAAGATAAAGTGGTATCAACAAATTCTTCTTCATTAAATTCCCTAGGCTCAATTCAAGAAAAAAAGGTTTCGGGAAAGAGACTATTAGAAGAATTACAAGAGATATATAGTTTGATTCCTGAAATTGACACTGTTCAGATAAAAAAAGAATACAATGAAGAAATGGATGAGAATGAGGCTAAAGTAGAGAAGGTTCGTATTGGTGATATACTGGTTAAGGCGGGTGTTATCACAGAAGAACAGTTACAAAAAGCATTAATTTATCAGAAACAAAGTGGATATAAAGAACATTTAGGAAGTATTCTGGTTCGATTGGGATACATTGATGATGTGGCACTTTCGCATGTTTTTGCCAGACAGAGTGGATACCCATTTATAGGAAATCTACAAAGGGAAACAGTTCATACAGGAGTATTGCGTATTATTCCTGAAAGATTAGCACGCCAACATGATTGTATGCCATTACAAATACGCGGAAATACACTTCGAGTGGCAATGGCAAATCCCTATGACCTACTGGCTATTGAAGATTTAAAACTGGTTTCAAATTGTTCTCTTGATATTGTTGTTTCAACTAAAGTTCAGATTGTTTCTATGATACAAAAATATTATTCTTATAAATATTAATTACTCATTCTTCGTCTCGATGTGTATAACTATCAAGAATAAGACGGGTTCGAGCACTAAGAATACGATAATCGCCAATGTGAAAATCGGATACAGATTCTATTATGATTTCTTTCACAAATTCTTTTTGTATATCTTCCAAAATAGACAAATTTTCTTCACGCAGTCTTTTGGCAATATTTGGATGTGTTTGTAATATAACCTTTTTCTCTCTATTAACGACAAAAAGACTTTTAAGCCGTCGAAGAATATCCAATAGAACAGTTGTTACAGACTTAATATGTCCACGACCATAACAATAAGGACAGGGCTGTGACAGGGTTTTAATAATGTTTTGTTTCAACCTTTGACGAGTCATTTCAATCATACCCAATTCACTAATCTCAGATATAGTTGTTTTGGCACGGTCATTTTTTAAAAGTTCTGTAAAATGATTGAGGAGTCTTTTTTTATTTTGTTCAAATACCATGTCAATAAAATCAATCACAATAATTCCATTTAAGTCCCGAAGTCGCACCTGTCTTGCAATTTCTTCTGCGGCTTCTAAATTTGTTTGAAGAATTGTTTCTTCTAACTCTTTTTTCCCTGTAAAACTGCCTGTATTTACATCAATAGCAACTAATGCCTCAGTTAAATCAATAGTAATATTTCCACCCGATTTGAGTGGAACGCTTCTTTGCAGAATCTTATCAATTTCCTTTTCTACATTCATTTTTTCGAAAAGAGGAGTCTTTAATCTATAGAGCCGAACTCTTTTTTCTAATCGAGGTTCAAGTATCTTTAAAAAATTAATTATCTTTTCATATTGTTCATAATTATCTATAACTAATCTGTGTATTTCTTTTGTAAAACGGTCTCGGACAACCCGTAATATGGGATTTAAATCCTCGCGGACGAGTCCGGGTCCTTTGAGGGAATGGAATTTTTCCTGGACATTTTTCCAGACACGAAGTAGATAAGTTACATCATTTTCCAAATCTTCTCGCGGTTTATTTTCTGCGGCTGTTCGCAAGACGACACCCATACCTGGTGGTTTTATTTGGTGAATAATTTTTCGCAATCTATCTCGTTCTTTATCTGATTCAATTTTATGGGAAATGCCGCTGGCATTAATGGTTGGGAATAGAACAACATACCTTCCAGGAATACTAATAAAGGTTGTAAGCCTTGCCCCTTTGGTTCCTATCTGGTCTTTGACTACTTGCACCATCAAATACTGGTTTTTATGTAGAATATTTTGTATACGAGGTGGGCCCTTGTCGCTTTTTCGATGTATAGGTCGAGGTCTCATCTCATCATCAATATCAATATCTTCAAAATCTGTGGAAATGTCCGAAACATATAGAAAGCCATTTTTCCCCATCCCTATATCAATAAAGGCTGCCTGTATTCCGGGGATAATGGAATCAACTCTCCCTTTGTAAATATTTCCAACCAGAGAGGGAGCTTCTGCTCGCTCTATCATCAGTTCTGTTAGTTTTTGGTTTTCTAATAAAGCAATTCGAGTCTCTAATGGTTCTACATTAACTATGAATTCTTTCATTGAATTTTCAATCTCTAAAGAAGCTTTACGAGCACGTGTACCTGCAGCTTTGTTTCCGTTCTCAATTTGTGCTTCAGCGTCTTTTAGGAATTCAGCTACCAGCTGATTTACCTTTTCTACTAGTTCTTTCATAATCCTTTTTATAATGTTTCGTTAATATTTGGTCGGCAAAATTACATTCTTTCCGCAAATAACAACATAGTTGAGAATCTTTTTTTTAATAAAAAAGCCTTAAAAGG
>DAOOVZ010000198.1:0-5081 GCA_035370665.1 Candidatus Hydrogenedens sp. | reverse complement strand
TTTGATTACGATTTAGAGTTGGCTTATCAATTTGGTGAGGCAGATTCGTTGGGTGCGAGATTTAAGCCTATTGGCATGATTTATGGCGATGACGACGCAAACTGGGGTGATTTGGGTGCTGAACTTACATTAGGTTATACCTTCAGTGATGTAAAATGGTCTCCGCGTATTTATACTTTGGGTGTATTTTTCCAGGGTCATGACAATCGTAGTATCAATTTCTGGGATTGGCTAAATCCGTTCTACGAGCCTGAAGCAAGCCATTCCTTTAATCGTCTCTTTTCTGATAAAAACTATTTGCCTACGGTCAATGACAATGGCTGGATGTCTAATTACTGGCAGGTGCAATTAGGATTTGAATTGAAACCCACAGATAAGATACTGGTTCATGTGCACGGTGCGTATGATGGAATCGTTTCCCCATTTGACCAGCCAAAATCTTTCGAAGTGTTTGGTAGAAGATTTTACGCAGCCCCATTTTTGAGTTTCTGGACAGATGAAGGAGAAAACGATATCGGTTGGGAAATTGCAGCATTTATTAGATACAACTATTCCAAAGATTTGTGGTTTCAGTTATATGGCAATTACCTGTTTGTGGGAGACGGTTTGGCAAAAGGTTCCTATATCCAGGCAAACGGAACAGACTTTGCTGGTGGAACGGATAATGATAATGCTGGCTATATCTTCTGGATGACAGTATTGAAATTTTAATTAATACACATCATTAAGATTTATATAAAAATAGGCCCTGTTGTAAAACGGGGTCTATTTTTTTGTTTGATATTGAAATATAGTAGAACTAATGTTTATTTTTGAAACAAATACTGATGAGAGGGTATCTTAAAATCATGGTTTTAATTGGCATGGTAGTTGCTAAATTTTATATAAAATAAAAATTATATAGAAAAAGGAGTAAACTATGAGATTCGATAGAGTAACAATTCCATTACAAGATGCCTTTTCTGAAGCCCTCGATTTGGCTACGAACAAAGGACATCCTGAACTTACTTCATTACATTTATTATCAACTTTAATCACGAAAGAGAACTCAGCAGTTGTTCCAATACTGCAAAGAATTGGTATTTCAAAGGGACAGGTGCAAAATTCCATTGTGCGGGAGTTAGACAAACTCCCCAGAGTTTCAGGTCTTCATAATCCAAATATTTCCAATGAACTTCAGCAATTGTTAGAAGTTTCGTGGAACTTTGCCCAGACATTAAAAGACCAATATCTTAGTTCAGAGCATGTGTTAGTAGGGATGGTGCGTGATAAAAATAACCATGCAGGAAAAGTGCTCAGAGAATTAGGTGTAAAAGAAGATACAATCCTTACAGCACTTAAAGAGGTTCGAGGAAATCAGCGAGTTGATGACCCCAATGCAGAAACAACTTATGATGCACTTGAACGGTTTAGTAGAGATTTAACTCAATTAGCCCGTGCTGGAAAATTAGACCCTGTAATCGGCAGAGATGAGGAGATTAGACGGGTTATACAGGTGCTATCCAGAAGAACCAAGAATAACCCTGTTCTTATTGGTGAACCTGGCGTAGGTAAAACAGCCATTGTAGAGGGTCTGGCTCAACGAATTGTTTCTGGTGATGTGCCTGAAAACCTTAAAAATAAACGAATCGCTGCATTAGATTTATCTTCGCTTATTGCAGGTAGTAAATTTAGAGGCGAATTTGAAGAACGACTCAAAGCAGTCCTTTCTGCCATTCAAGAATCGCAAGGTAATATTATTCTATTTATTGACGAAATGCACACACTAATTGGTGCAGGTGCAGCGGAAGGTGCAATTGATGCTTCTAATATGTTGAAACCTGCTCTGGCTCGTGGTGAACTGCACTGTATTGGTGCAACTACCCTTGACGAATATCGTAAGTATGTTGAAAAAGACCCTGCACTTGAACGCAGGTTCCAGCCGATTATGGTTGATGAGCCAGATGTAGAAGATACCATCGCGATACTGCGTGGATTGAAGGAAAAATATGAAGTCCACCATGGTGTCCGTATTCGCGATGATGCTATTGTAGCCGCTGCTTATTTGAGCCATAGATACATCACAGACCGATTTCTCCCTGATAAAGCCATTGATTTGATAGATGAAGCAGCGTCTCGTTTGCGGATTGAGATTGATAGTATGCCGTATGAAATTGATATGCTTGATAGAAGAATTCGCCAGTTAGAAATTGAACATCTTGCCCTAAAAAAGGAAACAGAGAAATCCGGTATAGAGAGACGCGAAGAAATTGAGAAAGAAATCGCCGAATTAAAAGAGGAATTGAATGCTAAAAAAGCAAAATGGCAAACAGAAAGGGCAGTTATTAATCAATTCAGAGAAGTTAAAACCAGAATTGAAGAAGCGAAAAGAGAAGCAGAAATAGCACAACGCCAGGGTAATTTAGATAAAGCCTCTGAAATCATTTATGGTCAACTAAACAAACTTAACCAGGAGTTGGAGGAGAAGAAGAAGGAGTTAGAGGAGATACAAAAATCAGGGAGTTTTCTAAGTGAGGAAGTAACTGAGGAACATATTTCAAAAATCGTATCAAGTTGGACAGGTATACCTGTGGACCGTTTGTTAGAGGGAGAAATGCAGAGATTAGTAAATATGGAAGAAAGACTGGCGAAACGAGTTGTAGGACAAAGAGAAGGAATTCGTGCTGTTTCCGATGCAGTGCGTAGAGCCCGTGCAGGCTTAAAAGACCCAAATCGTCCTATTGGTTCGTTTATATTCCTTGGACCTACCGGTGTAGGAAAGACAGAATTGGCACGAGCGTTAGCAGAACTATTGTTTGACCATGAAAACGCTATGATTCGTATTGATATGTCTGAATACATGGAGAAGCACTCTGTGGCTCGGCTTATTGGTGCTCCTCCCGGCTATGTCGGTTATGAGGAAGGTGGACAACTTACTGAGGCAGTTCGTAGAAAACCTTACAGTGTTGTGCTGCTGGACGAAATTGAAAAGGCACATCCTGAAGTATTCAATATACTACTACAATTATTAGATGATGGTCGCTTGACCGATGGTAAAGGACGGACTGTGGATTTCCGTAATACCATTATTATTATGACATCAAACTTAGGAAGCGAGGTATTCCAGAGAACTGATTTGAGTTATGAGAAACAGGTTGAATATGTGACTAACATCTTACATTCTCATTTCCCTCCAGAGTTTCTAAACCGTGTTGACGACATAATATTATTCCATCTATTGTCAAAAGAAGAAATTAAGCAGATTGTAGATTTACAGTTGGTTCAGGTTTCGCGTAGATTAGCAGAACGCCAGATAACAATTTCTATAAGTGAGAAGGCTAAAAATGTTCTTGCTGAGGAAGGTTATGACCCTGTCTATGGTGCAAGACCATTGAAACGGCTAATCCAGCGGAAAGTAGTAGATGCTCTGGCAATGCAGATTCTATCTCAGGGGATTGAAGAAGGCAGTCATGTATATATTGATGTAGACAAAAAGAATGAACTCACATTCAAGGTAGATAAAGAAGCCCAGAAGGTATAAGTCCTGCATAATTTATATAAAAATGTAAGCCCCTTGTCCTGTGAATAAGGATAAAGGGCTTTCTATTTTTAAGATGGTTTATGAGCAAAACTGAAGGAAAACTTTATAATAATTAGGAAAAGGATAAAGGTAATTACAGAGATTACTAATCCCCACCATAAACCTGTGTATTGATATTCAAAATCAATCTGGTGCTCCCCTTCACTAAGTTCCACACCTCGAAAGGCAATATTTACAGGAACAATTTCCTTCACAGCACCATC
Source organism: Candidatus Hydrogenedens sp. (assembly GCA_035370665.1). Lineage (GTDB taxonomy): Bacteria > Hydrogenedentota > Hydrogenedentia > Hydrogenedentales > Hydrogenedentaceae > Hydrogenedens. Next base: position 1,298 of record DAOOVZ010000198.1, on the reverse strand, counting down.
TACACTTACAGTCCAGCCGGGGTAATAAGTATCTGCTAATACAAGGATACCCGGCTTTGTCTTTTGCACTTTGACCCGCACATGAGTTGAGGAAATGTCTTCGACTGTTGCCGGAAGTTTAGGTATAGGTTTTGTTTCGGGTATAGGTGCATTTTCTACCAGGTCGGGAAGTGCAGAATTTAATAAATCGGGCTCAATCTTACCCATATTCTTTCCATTGTAAATTACATACGCACGCGAGGTCTCTTCCTCCACCTTAAAAATTGCCATTCCAGATGAAAATATGTCTACTAATTTCATTTTAGGCCTTATTTTGAAAAACGAATCGGATATATTCTCAGAGTCAGGGGTAGATATAAAAAGGAAGTTAGAGCTGCCAGTTCTAAGCCATAGTTGCGGGTCTTCCAATGCTCTTTTCATAAACATATAATATCTTTCAGTGCATTTTTCAGGGGGTATAACCATCAAGGTCAAACCCGAAGGTGGAAAAAAACTATTTTGTAAATTCTCTAAACCTGTAAATCGAGTCCCGTGTGCTTTTAATTTAGCAACGGCTTCAGGATTTGGTTTTAATAGTTCTGAAGGAACAGTGTTCCGATAGGGTAGATACAAAATTGCAACCGAAAACAAGAAAAGTATTGTTATTATATAGCCTGCATTTCTTGGTGATGGAGAAAAAAGGCTTACAAAAAAATAAATAATAGTCAAAATGAGAAATACCAACGCTATCCAAAACTCTCTCCAGAAAGATTCTGTACCTAAAAAATTAGCACCCTTACCAATGGCTGTTAACAAAAATAAAATTGTCCAGAATAAAAGTGCAATGAACAGCAGTCTTTTAACACATATACGACATTCATCTGGCGAGAACAAATTCCAGAACTCAACCGATAAGCCAATTATAAAACCGATGGAAAGGATTAATAGCCAGCCTACATGTATTAACGAAAAATTATTCAAATATGGCAAATGCAAGTTAACACAAATGAGCAAGCATAAGGCAAAAAAGAGGATGACGCTTGCGGCAAGAAGGGATTCAATTTTTCCACGGATTTCCTGCTTTATAAGGGAACGGGCACTAATCCATAAAGGAAAAAGTAGAACACAGCATATCCCCGGTGAACATAGGAGAATTAAAGAAAGTAAATGAGAATGGTCAGGCGATATTCCCGCTGGTATAAATAGACCGATTAAGGCTTTAAATGACATTTTTGTAGGGGACGCTGATTCTAAAACTGGAGCCCTATAACGAGCCCATTCAAAATAAGGAAGTATTTGAAATGCAATTAATCCGAGTG
>DAOOVZ010000197.1:0-5150 GCA_035370665.1 Candidatus Hydrogenedens sp. | reverse complement strand
CAGCCAAATTAGCAGAATCCTTTTCTGATTTTGGTGAAGATGATATTGACTTCTATTCTATTTATGGTAGTTATACAGGTCTTGAAGATGTCGTCATTGACGCTTACTGGATGTATCTACGCGATGATGCAACATATCTTGAATCTGACCTTCATACACTTGGTCTTCGTGGCGCTGGCAAAGTTGGTGCCTTCGACTTTGAAGCCGAAGCAGTTTATCAATTGGGTGATGCCGAAGACACAGGTTGGTGGATTTTTGGTGTTGACCGCGAATACGATAATTGGGGTGTAAACCTTGAATTAGGTTATACCTTCGATATCGCATGGCAGCCGAGAGTCTATGCCGGTTTTGCATACCTTGGTGGTCCGGAATGCGACACAAAATGGTTTGAAAAAGATGAATACAACTTTGCATTAAATCGCCTGTTCTCTAATTGGGAATACAGTGATTTTATAGATAATACCATGCTGACCAATGCTTTCATCTATCGTCTTGGAATAGGTGTCCAGCCAACCGAAGCAGTAAAACTTGCTCTTGAAGGGCTATATTATGAATTGGACGAAGAATTTCGTGTTGGTCATTGCTTCTGCAGTAAAGAATATGACAAGTTAGGTTGGGAACTTCAGTTAACAGGTGCTTACAACTACAGTGAAGATTTGGTATTCCGTGCAGGTTATTCTCACTTCTTTGGTGATGAATTGCTTGAAGACGAAGACTTCAACTATGTATTCGCCGAAACTGAAATCAGCTTCTAATCTTCAAATCTAAGATTGAATATTAAGGGTTAATTCCCTTATCGCCCCGCAAGGTATTTAACCTTGCGGGGTTCTTATTTTATATCCAAAATTAAAGTGTGATGTTGATTTTTATCCTATTTTAAAATGAAACATCAAAAAATAATTTGGTTGATATAAAAAGTAATAAGTCTCTACTTTTGTCATTTGAGTTTAAGAGATAAACCGTAAAAAACACAGTAGAAATCAGAGGATATTTGTATTTTCTTTCCAGTGCTATACGCTGAGAGTATCAGAGGCATTATCTTATCATTTGAAAATAAGGTCATAAGTTTTATATTGTTAAATATGTTTTTTGGATTTGCGTTTAACTTGATTAAAAATAACCTTATCATGAAAGGGTCCTACCTTGAGCGAAGCCAAAACAATTAAAGCAGTAGAAGCACTGGATTTATTATATGAATTTGAGCGTGAGCCTGTAAGTGAAGATAAACTTCAACCTGGTAGATATTTTGCAGGTTTATTTGCAGGCGAACATGTAGCAGGGACAGAATTTGTAATAGGTGCTACCTTTGTAAGTTGGGGTGTCAATGCTTTCGATGTATTCGTAGGATTGCTATTGGGCAATCTTATGGCAGTATTGACATGGACATTTATGTGTGCACCTATCGCTGTTCGAACACGATTAACACTTTACTGGTTTCTCCGTAAGGTGGCAGGACCAGTAGTTACAGCAATATACAATGTATGTAATGCGTTCTTATTCTGTATATTAGCGGGGTGCATGATAACAGTCTCAGCGTCGGCGGTGCGAGTGCCATTAGGAATACCTCCTCAAACACAATGGATACCTACTGATTTTCGATTTGTTTTGGTAGTGCTGGTTGTAGGGGCAGTGGTTGTTGCATTGGCTATTTTGGGGTTTAAGCGATTGTCACAGTTTTCTGTCGTATGTTCTCCATGGATGTTTCTTATGTTCATTGCAGGAGCAATTGCCCTGATTCCCGCTGCAGGGGTAGATATTCACAGTTGGAATGATTTCTGGCAGGTAGCAACAAAATTTATCTGGACAGGAGTCTCTCCGTCAGGTGAAAAGCCAATTTCCTTCTGGCATGTTGCAGCATTTGCCTGGATATGTAACCTGGCAATGCACGCGGGACTTTCGGATATGGCAATATTCCGTTATGCTCGCTCTTCGTCTTATGGCTTATACTCTGCTTTTGGTATGTTTTTAGGTCATTATTTAGCGTGGATATGTGCAGGTGTTATGGGTGCTATGGCCGCTTTAATGCTGAAGAAAAATATTGCTGAATTAGATTCTGGTGCCGTCGCTACTATGGCATTAGGTCTTTCTGGTATTTTAGCCGTGATATTGGCAGGCTGGACAACTTCTAATCCAACACTGTATCGTGCAGGACTGGCATTGCAAGCAGTGACACCCGGTTGGCCTCGTTGGCTTGTAACATTAATAGCAGGAACGGTTACTACTATTATTGCTTGTTCACCTTTTGTGTTTACAAAACTACTTGACTTTGTCGGAATCTATGGCTTATTACTTATGCCTCTGGGTGCTGTGGCATTTACAGAATATTGGATTTTCCCAAAAATAGGTTTAACACGATACTGGATAGAAAAGAAAAAGATGGCTATGAACTGGCCTGCGTTCTTAAGTTGGGTCATATCTATTGCTATTGCGATTGTTCTGGAAAGAGCAGGCATTTTACATCTATTTTTCTTGTTTATACCTGTTTGGATATTGACATCTGTTCTATATATTGTCCTTTCTATGTTTATGGGTGCGCGTGATGTGCCTGCAGATGCTACGGAAACCATCATTACCGCAGAATCAAAAAAGATACAAAAACCTGCGACTAAAGAAGCAGAAAAAGTAGCGAAAAGTCCGTTGAGTGACCCTGTAATTGTTATTTCTGGAATTCTTGCGGCTTTGTCATTGGTAGTCTGCCTGGCACTTTCAATCTGGGTATTTGTAAAAGGAACAAATGGATTTACAGAAAATTTGAATTACTTATATCGTGCTCTTATTCTTCCTACGGTGGTCTATTTTATTACAGGAACGATATTTGTTATTCGTTGGGACCGGGAAAAAGAAGAAAATGCTTAATATCGGATAAGAAGTTTTTTTGAAAAATTGCAACTCAATTATTTTGTATTCTTATGAAATCTAAAATTTTGTCCTGGGTAGTTTATCTGACCGTATTTACATCCAGCATGGCAATCATGTTTTTGCAACTTGTTGGAGGTAGGGTCATTGCTCAATATTTAGGACAGAGTCTATATACATGGACAAGTATAATTGCTACGACCCTTGCAGGAATTGCCGTAGGAAACCACATTGGCGGGATTCTCGCAGATAAATATAACAATACAAAAAGTATCCCTATTCAATTTTTCATCGCTGCTATAAGCATTTTCATTATTCCCTTTATTAATCAATTATTAGGCAATTGGGAACTACTACAAGGATTGGTATGGGAATGGCGTATACTTATTCATATCTTGCTCCTTTTTTTACCGCCATTTCTTGTTCTTGGCACAATATCTCCCGTGTTAACACATCTTTTGATTCTGGTCAGTCCGAAATATGGAACAAGTGTGGGTATTTTCTTCGGCTTTTCATTGTTGGGTAGTCTTGTCGGGACATTTCTGACGGGTTATGTGCTCCTTGCTTATTTTTCCTACACAACTCTACTTGCCATCTCATCATCTTTATTGCTTATCATTTCTCTGGCATATTTTGCTGGGGGACTTTTTATACCTTCAACTTTAATGTATAAAGAGGAAGTATATCTGCCCGAACATAAAGAAAAAAATAGAATGATTGATATAGCGAATTTTCCGCCTTTCTATAAATTGCTTATCATCTCATTCTGGGCAGGTGCAAGTGTAATGGTAATAGAAACCGTAGCAAGCAGATTGCTTGCACGGAGTTTTGGAAACTCTTTATATACATGGACAGGAATAATTGGCGTAGAGTTAGGGGCACTTTCCATCGGCGGATATATAGGTGGCTATTTAGGACAACATCTTAATCCGCGAAAAGTTTCTGTATTCTTTTTGTTCCTTTCAAGTGTTTGCACCTTGTTCATACCCCTGATGAACACACTTTTACCCATGTCTCCTATACTGTGGAATCTGTCCTGGCAAATGCAAATATTAACTCACTCAATTATCGTATTTGGACCTGCATGTGTTGCTTTTGGTGCTTTATCTCCATTACTCGTGCAATTAATACCACCTAACGAACATGGAGAAGTGCAAGGTAAAAAAATAGGCATGACTTACGCCATGAATGCTATCGGTGGGATTTTAGGCGTTCTAATCACAGGCTATTATGCAATTGCATACCTCGGCTCAAACCTTACACTTGCAATTGTCATGCTGCTCACTACTTTTTTCTTCCTGTGGTTTTCAAAAAAGTCACTACTTACAATTTCTTATTCACTGTTGGTTATTATTCTCTTTTTAAGCACAGTTGCACCGAACTACCCATGGGATTCACTTGCACTACAATTAGCCTTGAAACCGTATCATCCTAAAAATGTCATCTATGAAAAAGAGAGCCATTATAACTATATAAAAGTTCAAGCACCTGACCCAGAACGACCATATTTGAGAGATTTAATTCTGGACAAAATGATTCATAATCGCAAAGATATGAATCAGCCCCTCAAATTATTAGGTGTATATGAATATTTCTTTAATTCAGTTTTAACCTTTGCGTTTAAAAAGATACCGCCTGAACGAATATTAGTGATTGGTGGAGGTGGTTATACTTTTTGTAATTTTTTGGAACATAAATATCCAGAATGTCGAATTGAAGTAGCAGAGATAGACCCCGAAGTAACAAGGGCTGCTCATATTGCACTTGGTTTACCAGAGGATACGCGTTTAGCCATTTATCATCAAGACGGAAGGAATCGTGTCGAAGATATTGTCAAGGAGATGACAAATACGGGTGATAAAAAACTCTATGACTGTGTCATTAACGATTCATTCAGCGATTACACTGTTCCTTTCCATTTGACGACAAAGGAATTCGTAGAGAAGATAAGCAAAATTTTATCTCCACACGGTATCTATATGTGCAACACAATTGACTGCCTCACTTATGCACATTTCCTTACAACTATTTACAAAACTTGTCAGGAAGTATTCCCATATATATATGTTTTTTACACAACAAACGACCCAACATCAAGGGACACTATTATTATCGTAAGTTCAAAACAAGAATTACAGCCAGAGGAGGTTAAAAACTGGGTTGTTGAACAATATGGAGTGCATGCTTATTACCTGCCTGACGGGAAGATGGAAGAGTTAATTGCAAAAAATAAGCCCAAAGTTCTCACAGACCGATATGCACCTGTGGAAAATCTTTTAGCACCAATGGTCTCC
>DAOOVZ010000196.1:0-5190 GCA_035370665.1 Candidatus Hydrogenedens sp. | reverse complement strand
AATACTGCCGGCAAGAAGTTTTACACATAGGCTCAATTCTTCTTAACAAAATTGTATCCATTTGGAATATTCTATTAGTCGGTAATAAACAAAAAATTGTCTGACAATAACAAAATTGCTCCGAGGAAATATTAGACTCATTTATCGTGAGAAGATATATTCTCTATAATATTTATTTTTTTATGTAAATTATTTTTTTCAGAAGTATCCCGAACATTCTTATTCACAATCGAAAAATCTCATAAAGTTGTGGATATAGAGGCATTTTTGATAAACTATAAATTCAATTAGGAATATTGGGCAGAGCAATTTAGTCGCGAATTATCAAGGAAAGGAAAAACTGATGGCGAAAATACTTGTTTTAGATAATCTTAGTAAAGAAGGTATTGAAGTTTTTAAGCAGGCTGGCTTTGAAGTAGACATAAAACCTGCTCAGAAGCCTGAAGAATTGGCACAAATTATAGGGAATTACGATGGTCTGGTAGTTCGCAGTGCTACAAAAGTAACCAAAGAAGCCTTAGTAAACGCAAAAAGACTAAAAGTAGTTGGTAGAGCCGGTGCAGGAACAGATAACATTGACAAGGATTTTGCTACTCAGATGGGCATTGTTGTAATGAACACACCGGGAGGCAATACCATTTCTGCTTGTGAACATACATTTGCTCTGCTTCTTGCCCTCTGTCGGAATATACCTGCTGCACATAATTCAATGATGGAAGGGAAATGGGACCGTAAGAAATTTATGGGTGTAGAATTACGCGAAAAGACACTAGGTATTATCGGTGTAGGTAGAATCGGTGGAGCCGTTGCAAAGCGTGCACTGGCATTTGAAATGAAAGTTATCGCCCATGACCCTATTTTAACCCCCTTGAAGGCAGAAGCGTTAGGTGTAAAATTGGTAAGCCTTGAAGAACTTATCAAAGAATCGGATTTTATTTCTGTCCATACCCCAAAAACAGAGAAAACAAATAATATGATTTCTTTAGCACAGTTGAAGCAGATGAAGCCCAACTGTCGAATTATCAATTGTGCCCGTGGTGGTATTATTAATGAAGAAGATTTAGCGACTGCTCTGCGTGAGAAAATTATTGCAGGTGCTGCTCTTGATGTTTATACTTCTGAGCCGCCTGTAAACAATCCTTTCCTTGGGTTAGATAACATAATCTTAACACCTCATCTTGCTGCATCCACAGAAGAGGCACAGGTAGTTGTGGCAGTAGATATTGCAAAACAAATAATTGACTACCTTACCAGAGGTGCAATTGTAAATGCTGTAAATGTGCCCAGTATTGACCCCGAGACTAGAAAGACATTGCAACCGCTTATAGATTTAGGTGAACGATTAGGTATGTTCCAGTCATTATACACAAGGGGACGACCAATCTCTTTACAAATTGAATATGGTGGCGAGATTGGCGTAACAGATACATATCCCATTACTGCTGCTATACTCACAGGTTTTCTTAAACCATTAGTAGTAACGGTAAATATGATAAGTGCACCTGTTCAAATCAAAGAACGGGGTATTGAATGTAATGAGCGTAGAACAGCTCGCCCATCCAACTATGCCTTTGAAATTTCTCTCCGTGTAGAAACAGACCAGGAAGCACATACCGTCACAGGCACACTATTCCATAAAACAGACGCACGAATCTGCAGTATTGACAGTATGCGAGTAGATGCCAAACCAGAAGGATATATGCTTATCTGCCGAAATGAAGACAAGCCTCTCGTTTTAGGAAGGCTTTGCACCCGCATTGGAGAAGCAGGTGTAAATATTGCCAACCTGATGTTAGGCAGAGATACCAAAGGCGGATTTGCCCTAACAGTTCTTAATATTGACCAACCGCTCACTGATGAGGTCATTCAGGATTGTGTGAAACTCCCCCATATATTAGAAGCTCGTCTTATCGCTTTACCAAATAAAAATAATGGCAATCATTAAAAAATAAAAACAAAAGATAAAATTATATTATTTTATAAAAAATAGTTGCGGTCTGTTTAAAAAATTAAAATACTAATATAAATAGAGCACTTTTTTAGAGGAGATTAAACTATGGAAGAGCCATTAATCAAAGTCCCCAAAGGTGAAAAAATTAATTTTAAAAATGGTGAAATTCAAACCCCTGACAATCCTATTATTGGTTTTATAGAAGGAGACGGAATAGGTCCTGATATATGGAAAGCCGCAAAATTCCTATTCGATTCTGCTGTAGAGTTTTGCTATGGCAAAAAACGAAAGATTGCATGGATGGAACTTTATGCAGGCGAAAAAGCAAAAAAACTTGCCAATACTTACCTCCCAGAAGAGACTCTGGAAAAAATCCGTGAATACAGAATTACCATCAAAGGACCCTTAACGACCCCTATTGGCGGTGGATTCCGTAGTTTGAATGTTACTCTCAGACAGATGCTTGACCTATTTGCCTGTGTTCGTCCTGTCCGATATTTTCCAGGCGTTCCCAGTCCTGTAAAAAGTCCTACTGATGTAGATGTAGTCATATTTCGTGAAAATACAGAAGATGTATACGCAGGTTTTGAATTTCCATCAGGGTCAACAGAAGCAAATAAATTAATTGGCTTTTGTCAAAAAGAGTTTGGATGGAAGATAAGGCCCGATTCAGGGATTGGGATTAAGCCTATTAGCGAAAAGGCTTCAAAACGACTCATTCGTGCTGCAATTAAGTATGCATTAGAAAATAAAAGACGCTCTGTTACCCTTGTGCATAAAGGAAACATTATGAAATATACAGAGGGCGCTTTCTTGAACTGGGGATATGATTTGGTGCGTGAAGAATTCCCTGACTCCGCAGTATGTTGGAGTGATTGTAATGGTGACCCGGGCAATAAATTACTTGTCAAAGACACTATTGCTGACATTTTCTTACAGCAAATACTTACAAGACCACGCGAATTTGATGTAATCGCGACAATGAACCTCAACGGCGATTACATAAGCGATGCCATTGCAGCGCAAATTGGTGGAATTGGTATTGCTCCCGGTGCTAATATAAACTACGAAAATGGGTTTGCAGTTTTTGAAGCCACACATGGAACTGCACCAAAATATGCCAACTTAGATAAGGTCAATCCAAGCAGTCTAATCCTATCTGGTGTTATGATGTTTGAATATATTAGTTGGCAAGAAGTGGTAGATGTAATTATCCGCGGACTAACAAAAACATTCCAGGACGGTATTGTAACATACGATTTTGCACGCCTGACAACAGGCACACAAGAAGTCAAATGTAGTGAATTCGCTGGTGCTGTTGTTGCCCGATTCAGTAGGACCTCAGAATAGAAATTTTACTCTTTTAATACAAAGAAACTTCTGAAACTTAACTTATTTTTATATTCCAACAAATTTCCTAAATTAGATTTTTTTACAATTAGAAATAGAGACATCTAAAAAATATGTTTTTGACTTATTATAATTCATAATTTCTAGTAAATATCTTATTTCCCTTTTTGCTGACTTTGTGTCCTATTTAGCACCTTTGGTGGTTTATCTCTTAAATTAAAAAACTAATTATAAAGTTATTATTAATTTTTTGTGTCAACTAACTTAATTATTCAGAGGTCTTAAATATTAAATCAATGGAAATGGTTAATTTGGGGGAGATATAAATTCTTTTATTTCGTGGGGTTGGAAGGACAGTTGTAATTTTTCTCCTGTTAAAGGTGAAAGGAAGGTGCAATGGACTCCGTTGTCTGATTGAATGATTACCTTTTTTACTTCACCATCTTTCTTCTCTGCGGATATTAAAAATCCGCCTTCTGCACGGAGTTGGTAAAAACTTACATCTTTCCAGGCATCAGGGATACATGGGAAAACTGTTATAACCCCATTATGGCTCTGAAGTAATATCTCCTGGGCTGCGGTCCCTGCTGCAAAATTTCCTTCTAATGTAAATGGGCGATATGTAAAATTGCTATAGCCTTTGCCCGATTGGTCTCCGTTGCAATGGAAACTGTTTGGCAATACGAAAGCCTCTGAGAATATCTTCAAGTTCTTTATAGCGTCTTCTGTTCTTCTTGCTCGAGCGTCTAAAATGGCTTTCCACGCAAAACTATATCCGCACCATTCTGAGGTCCCCAGAGTATCAAGGTAATTTAAGGAATTATTAATTACTTCCATATCCTTCGGATTGTAAGGATTTAACATTCCTAATGGGAATATTGACATAAGATGTGAGAAATGACGATGTGAATGGGGCAATAGATAATCTTTTGCTACTAATAAACCTTCTTTCTCTGAAACCCAGAGTTCAGGGAATTCGCTTAATACTTCGAGCCATTGTTTTTGTTCTTTTTCATTTCCCGTGAGACCAGCCAGTTCTGCGGTTGCCGTAAAAAACCAACGGATAAGGGACAAATCGTAATTAGTCAGTTCTTCAAACCAGGCATTTGGACTATTATCATTAATCTCTGGCGAGGAACTCAATGGGAGTTTCCGTTTTCCATCTACTGAATGGCAGTTTTTTGTTATTGCGTCTAAAAATACAGCGCAATCATGCAAATATGGGTAGGCTCGTTCTTTCAAAAAATTCTCGTCATTGGTATATTTCCAATGCCAATAGAAATGATGTGCCAGCCATGCTCCTGTAGTGGCAGAATGGGTATATTGTCGCCAGCCACCGATTTGTCTGCCTATTATATCTGTAGTCATTGGCACATTTAGCCCCGGCAGTTCAAAGAAGCGTTGTGTCCATTTAAAGCACTCATCACGAATGTTCCAGAGCCATTCAATAAAATATTGTTCTTGCCCCAACCGATTCCCCGAATAGGCAATCCAATAAGAAAGCTCTGTATTTAAGTCATGATGATAGTCCCCTTTCCATGGTGGTCTCTTTCCGTTGTCCGCTGTCCATGGACCCTGCAAAGATATAGGATACATGCCAGCCGCAGCACCAAACTTGTAGGTTTCATGATACCATCGTTTTTCGATAATATTATCGGGAATGGATACAAAAGTCTGATTCCAATATCTCTCCCACCATTGAAGATGCGATTGGACCTCAGTTTTATAGTTTCTACCCAATACATTCTGAACTTCTTCTTTTGCAGTTGCTGATGGATTTATTTCTGCACTTTTCGACGGGATAATAGACCATGCAGCTAACTGTTCTCTATCATTCAAGTTTGTTTTGACCAGAGAGACTGCAAATCGAAAGCCTCCCCAGCCATCCT
>DAOOVZ010000195.1:0-5210 GCA_035370665.1 Candidatus Hydrogenedens sp. | reverse complement strand
TGGACTACTATCTTCCTTATGATATTAATGTTCCATAATGGAACATTTCGCCCTTTTTAATTTATAAAAAACCTCTATATATATAAAATCTTATATGAACGAAATATACGATGAAATAAAAATTATTAACGAATGTTTAAGAGGTAACTCTGAAGCATTTAGAGGTTTAGTAATGAACTACGAAAAAGCCGTATATGCAACTTCCTTTTATTATGTAAAAAGCACAAGTATAGCGAAGGAAATTGCACAAGACGCTTTTATAACTGCATTTAAGAACCTTTCTCAATTAAAAGACTTTACCCGATTTGGAAAATGGCTTAAAGAAATAACTATTCGTTTATCACTTCAATACATTCAAAAAAACAAAGAAATTTTTAGCGATTATGAGGAGGAAAAGATTATTCCTCTAAATCAAAAGAATGATACATATAAAAGTTATAATTTATCATTTGATGAAATTAAAGGCGCAATAGAACAATTGCCTGAAAGGTATAGACTTCCTGTGGTCTTAAAGTTTCTAGAAGGAATGAATTACGAAGAAATCAGCAGATTCACAGGAGAGTCTCCGGGTGAAATTAAAGGAATTCTACATCGTGCAATAAAGCAACTTCAAGAGATAATTGGCAGTAATAACGGAGAGATGCAAGAATGGCAAGATGTTCGCAAATAGAACTAGAAATGCAAGCATATCTTGATGGCGAATTAAGTAGAGCCAAAGAGCTGATAATTGAAGAACATCTGTCTACATGCGAACATTGCAAAGTAGAATTTGAATTACTTCGTAAGAGTAATGCACTTCTTTATGAATCATTAAACCTTTATAAGTTAAACGAATCGTTAGAAGAACAAATAATGAAAGGATTGCCCAAAGTAGAGTCTATTGATAGCCAAACAACACATCAAATAAATCTGCGAATTAAAAATCAAGATGAAAATCATTATTCATTTGCAGACCTATTTACTTATTTAGCAATAGCCGCAATGATTATTTTGGGAATTTTTATATTAATGCGTTGGCCTTATCATAAAATAATTGATACAAATGAAATTGGGGTTGCAATTAATATTTCGGGAGAAAGTTCAGTTATTGATAGCAATGTAAATGAGCAGATGAAAGAAGGTGTTCCTACTTACTTGAAAAGCAATAACTATATAGAAACACAAAAAGACTCATTAGTCTTTCTATATTTAAAGGCTAACTCAACTATAAAATTAGCAGACAATACGAGGATAAGAATATTAGACGAAAGAACAACTAATATAGAAAAAGGGAAAGTTTGGTTCGACATCGGGAAAAATAAAAAGGTATTTCGAGTAAATATCCCGCAAGGTGTAGTAACTGTTTTTGGTACACAATTTCAAATTGAGGTTGATTCTACACAATGTATTACTACTGTATCTCGAGGCGAAGTTACAGTAGAAGCAGCAAATCAATTCGTAGTTCTTAAAGCAGACCAACAAGTTCAGTTTAATAATGATGGATTTATATCCGGAATAAAAAATTGTGATTCTAAAATAATTACAGCATGGGCTAATGAGATAAAGCCATCTGACCAGATGATATTAAATAACATTTTGACTAACTCTGCATCAACACAACCCATTTCCATATCAACGCCTGCCTCGCAGGTTTTTATAGTCCCTATCCAGAACAAACAAATTTCATCATTAGTTCTACGATGGGACAAGCAAAAGATAATTGAAAAATCTAATTTCACAATTTACGCTTCTGACGATGATTTGAAACCGTTATTTAAATACAAAATAACAAACGAATGGATGTTATCATTAAATGGTGAAATTACTATTCCCATTCCTCATGATGTATCACTAAAACAAGTGAAGATACTTCATATAGAGATTGTTTCAGACGATTTAGAAGATTTATCATCAATGCCATTTAGAGAAATTTATGGAAAAAATTGACATGGATAAATTAATATATATAAATATAAATAAAGCCCGCCCTCTTGGGAGGCATGGTGAAGCAAAAAGTGGTGTCAATTTTCTGCCTCACATCACTCCTTCCCCAGAAATACCTGCAGCCAAGAAACCTGCTATCATGCATGCCTCCCGCTTAACAATAAAAACATTACTATCCTTTCTTAAAGTGGGCTCGATGTTAGTAACGGCGGAGTATCTGTCTCCTCTCTCCACTCCTTCCTCAAGAATACCAGCCTAACATTCTACATCGAGCCCATCTTTCTTATAATCGTGCTTCGTTATATAATAAACATATAACATAATGTTTTTATTTAAGGAATAAATAAAATTGACAATAAAAAGTATAAGCAAAAAAAGATTATCTCTTTATGCCTTTTTTTATATTTCATTTATTCCAATCATATATGCCCAAAATTGGACAGAAACTTATTGGGAGCACCTCGAAATATACAGAGACAACTGGGGTGTCCCACATATTTTTGCTACTAACCCACAAACCCTTGGATTTGGATTCGGTTATACTCAAGCACAAGACCACTGGGAACCAATGTTATTGTCATATCGTTTGGCTAATGGAAAACTTGCAGAGGTGCTTGGAGAATCAGAAGAAAACTCTGACCGTTTCTCAATACAGGTTGGACATAGATATTTTGGAACGCTTGCTTATGAAAATTGTGACCCATTTACAAGAGAACTCTGCGATGGATTTGCAGAGGGAGTTAACTCCTGGATATTAGAGAATCGAGATAAACTCCCAGAATGGGTAGATGGTGTTCAACCGCAAGACATATTCGCCCTATGGCATGCCTTTATAGTTTCCCTTGCACCAATAGATTTACCAACATTTTTTAAAAGACCGCCTGCATTAAAATCAGGTTTTGCTTTTACAATTTCTTCCGAGAAAAGTCGTGAAAATGTGCCGCTATTTGCTTTGAGCAGTCACCAGTTTTATCAGGGACCTTTCCGTTGGTATGAGGCACATCTTATATGTGGAGATTATAATGTTTATGGCTGCACTTTATATGGATTACCAATATTACTGCAAGGACATTCGTTAAAGCACGCATGGAGTATAACTCCCAATCAAGCAGATTTTGCCGATGTATTTATAGAAAAACCTGAATCAAATATAACTGGAAATCCAAAATCTATATCAAATGCACCTAACAGAAAGGATTTTGAAGCCTTATTACTTTTACAGTATCTTTCCCAAAGTGATGGTTATTATGTAAAAACTCCCAATGGGTTAGAACAAAGATTTGCACCTGTCCATATCACACAGAGAGGTCCTCTATTATTAGATTCCAGAAAAGAATTTTTTTCATGGAAAATTGGCGGATATGAAGATATAGGGGCATTTTTCCAATTATGGGAAATGGGTCGTGCTAATTCATTGGACAAATTCAAACAGGCAGTATATCTTCATCAACTTCCAGCCTTTCATGTCCTATATATGGATTCTTCTAATCAGTCTTATTATTTCTATTCTGCAAAATCAGGTTCTAGAGAGATACCTTCCGGATTGTCAGAAAAAGAGGTAGAACAAATACAGAATGTAAATTGGACAATGCCAGTATTGCCAAAATATTATCCTATTGGCTGGAAGTATTTAATTGCTCCTAACCTTCTTCCGTCTATACAAAACCCTCCATCCGGCTATATGCAGATATGTGGAGGCACACCTACAACAGTTACGGACGATATACAAGCAATACCCTCAGATGTTTTAGTCCGATTAATCAGGGATACAGAAAATGTAGTAAGTCGAAGAATAAGAAGTGTATTACGGACTGACAAAAGGTCATTGCGAGAGTTTCAATCATTATTGTTAGATGACTTATCAAGTCTTGGTGTAGAAGTGATTCCCCGTTTATTAACTATTGCAAACGCAAATACACAACTTTTACCTTCTCTTCACCCAGATTTACCCACTGCGGTTCAAATTTTAAATAACTGGAATCTTCGTATGGAACAGGATGCGACCGCACCTGTTATTTTTTATTTATGGAGCCATTTTTTTAGTCACCAGAATGACTGTATTCCGAGCATTGAAATAGAACCTTATTATTCATTGATGAATAAGGAAAAGGAGATTGAAGAACCATGTTTAGGAGCCCTGGCTGATGCTGTCCGATTTTTAAAGAATAACCGAAACACAATTGATATAACCTGGGGAGAAATCCACCGAATACAAAGAGGAACAGACGAATATTCAATAGGCGGTAGTGAAACAACAGGAACATCACTTCTATTATCAGAACTTCCTCCTTCCGACCAGTGGG
This sequence comes from Candidatus Hydrogenedens sp., assembly GCA_035370665.1. GTDB lineage: Bacteria > Hydrogenedentota > Hydrogenedentia > Hydrogenedentales > Hydrogenedentaceae > Hydrogenedens. The sequence continues at coordinate 984 of DAOOVZ010000195.1, read as the reverse complement.
GAACTATCACTTATGGTATCGGTTTTGCACTTGTTGCCAGATTAGGACCTGTAATTGAATCTTACTCTATTATGCCATTTGGCAATTCCGAATCTATTCAATCACCACATTATAAAGACCAATGGAATATGTTCAGTAAAAAACAAATGAAAAAGACCCGATTTTATCCCGAAGAAATTTATCGCTTTGCCGAACAAGGAATGGGTAGGAGGTTAGTCTTTATTCCCAAAGGAGGTGTCGGGGAAATCCGTTGTGTCAGTAGTTCAAAAATCACAGCGAGTATTCAATCTGATATGGAATTTCCAAAGAAACTACCTGAGGGACTTATACCATTTTCACTTTTTTTTACACCTGAATATATACCAAAGGAAGCATATATTGAGTTTTTAATAAAAATATACATTCCTAATGATTTGTGTATACCAGATGAATTGCCAAATCTTTCACTTTACTATTTCAACGAAACAAATGGTTGGAAACTATTCGAAAATCAAAACACAAATGAATTTGAAGGCTTCTTAGAAGGAACAATAACAGGTAGGCATACCTTTGCAGTTTTAGGACCCAAAGAGAGTCTAGCGAACACAAATCAATTAAACCAGAACAATAAAAATGCAAATGCGAATGAACAAATTCCATCAGGCAAAGGCATATTCTCACCAGGATTGCCCGGAGATATTCCTTCTGGATTAATGGAAAAAAGAAAATTTTCTTTTACAATTAAAAATCCTCAACAGAATGATGTCTTACCCAGTGCATTAAACATACCACCAATAAAAAAAGAAACAAATGAAGAAAAAGAGACAAAACAGTCTAATGGCAAAAAAGAAAATATGTCTCAACCAAACATATCAAATAATAAAGAAATAAATAAAGGCAATGTTGAAAAAGACAAAAAATTAAAAAAACAAAAACAAGGAAAAGAAACACAAAATAAACAGATTAAGAAAAATTTTTCCACAAGAAAAAAATAAATTACTATCT
>DAOOVZ010000194.1:0-5213 GCA_035370665.1 Candidatus Hydrogenedens sp. | reverse complement strand
ATTAATTTAATTATATTTAGGGTATCCTGCTTATGTTTCAATGAACCAGTTGCCTCGTATAAATTTGTAAAAGCCTCCATTAAGTGCATGTGCACATCAAAGGATTTCCTATCTCCACCATATACGCCCGGTGGTTTTGGATTCCAGTTATATTCAAAAAATTCTCCGAATCCTCCGTGAGCAATATCTACTGTCTGTGTCTTTATTGTTCGCCAGGTTTCCTCAGCAAATTCAAGTGCTTCCTCATCTCCTGATGCCATTGAATATTCGCTTAAAGAATATATGCCAAAAGACTGTCCATACATAATCTTGCTGGGGTCTATTGGTGTCCCATCCCTTTCAGTAATCCAAAGCCAACCTTTATGTTCAGAGTCCCAAAAGTGTTTCTTTAAAAATTCAACGCCTTGTTGGGCAATTTTTAAGTATTTGCCATTGCCAAGATTGGCTCTATGTGCTGATGAATAGGTATAAATCATTCTCGTCTGACAGATAAGTGTTTTCTTTGTTTCTCCAGTAGGTCTTCCTTCTCGGTCAAAATATGTCAAAAAACCACCATACTCTTCATCAATACCATGCGTTTCCCAGAACGGAAGTAATTCATTAAATAAATGATATTGGACTTCTTTCAAAAGTTTTTCAACTCTTTCCTTTGTTACCATATTTCATCTCCCTTTACTGTTTTGTGCTTAAATTTATCCACAAAAAAATGAATGGTTTTATTATAATATAAACCTTTATGGATATTAAAAAAACATGATGCAACTTGTTTGCAAAGATTTATCAAAATCTGATATTATTATATAGTTTAACAAGGCGGTGTTCCCGTAGCTCAATTGGATAGAGCGCTTGGCTACGGACCAAGAGGCTGGGGGTTCAACTCCCTCCGGGAACGCCATTTTTATTTTTAAATATCTGTTTTAGGTAATTTCTTGACAAAAGTGTTAAAATAGTATATAATGGTTGAATTATCACAACTTTGTGTAAACTTTTACCTGAATTGTGGTATTATATTATTAATGAAATATTAAAATTTTTGGAGTAATCTATGAATCAACAACGGATTAAATCAGAAATTCCAACCTGTTCGTTCTGTGGAAAAAAACATAATGAGGTTTCCAAATTAATTGCTGGACCTGATGTTAATATATGTGATGAATGTGTTCGACTTTGTGCGGATATTATAAGAGATGACCAGAATCGCAAAAGGCATAGACATACTGTAAAAGTTCCAACCCCTCAAGAAATTAAAGAGTTTTTAGACCAGTATGTTATTGGGCAAGAAATATCAAAACGAATTTTGTCTGTCGCCGTGCATAATCATTATAAAAGAATTGCTTATGGTGGAGAGATACAGGGAGTAGAAATACAAAAGTCTAATGTATTACTAATAGGTCCATCAGGCAGTGGTAAAACATTACTCGCAGAAACACTGGCTAGGATGTTGGATGTTCCCTTTGCCATTGTTGACGCAACCACACTCACAGAAGCCGGCTATGTTGGAGATGATGTCGAAAATATAATTTTGAAACTTCTACAAAATGCAGAATTTGATATTGCCCGTGCAGAAACAGGAATTGTCTACATTGATGAAATTGACAAAATCGCACGGAAAAGCGATAGTCCTTCTATTACCCGTGATGTATCAGGTGAAGGAGTTCAACAAGCCCTACTGAAAATATTAGAGGGAACTATCTCTAATGTCCCACCACAAGGAGGTAGAAAACATCCCCAACAAGAGTGCATTCAGGTTGATACTCGCAATATTCTGTTTATATGTGGTGGCGCTTTTACTGGTTTAGAAAAAATCATTCAAAAACGAGTGGGGAAAAATATTATTGGATTCAATGCTGAAATAAAATCCAAAAAAGATTTTAGGCTCGGTGAACTACTGGCTATGGTTAAGCCAGAGGATTTAATTACCTTCGGTATGATTCCTGAATTTGTGGGTAGAATTCCAATTGTGGCTACCCTTCATGAACTTACCGTAGACGATTTGAAAAAAATCCTTACCGAACCCAAAAATGCAATTACTAAACAATATGAAAAACTGTTCGAACTCGAAAATGTGAAACTTAATTTTCCTGAAGAGACGATTAAAGCAATTGCCGAATATGCTATTAAGAAAGAAACAGGTGCTCGGGGGCTTCGTAGTATTTTAGAAGAAATAATGTTAGATGTTATGTTTGATTTACCTTCAAGAAAAGATATTCAGGAGTGTATAATCACTCCCGGTGTAATTGCGAAATCAGAAGAACCGCTTTTTGTTTATAAACATGATGATATACATTCAAAAAATGAAGTAAAAAATAAAAACAGCGCTTCTGCATAAATATCGTATTAAATGCTTCAAGACAAAACTTTTTTTACCCCTCTATATTAACTTATGTTTTTTTTGTGGTATTCTAATTAAATCAGAAAAAAGATGTGACTTTGGGAGTCTCGTATGAGTTCAGATAAACAAAAATTGAAAAAAACTTCGATAATTCTTTCAGATTTGAAAGAAATACCTGTTCTGCCTGTAACAGACATTGTTCTATTTCCCAAATCTACTGTGCCTATTTTAGTATCCAGAGAATCCTCAATCCAGGCAATCCAGGAATCTATGCGAACCTCAGAGTTGCTCTTCGTAACTCTCAGCAAAATAAAAGGGTCAGGTAGCAAAGAGGAACATACATACTCCCAAATTGGTGTTGTTGCTCAATTACAGCAAACCCTTGCTTTACCTAACAACACACTGAAAATTTTTATAGAAACATTATACCGTGGTAAAGTAAAAGAATGGACACAGATAGACCCTTATCTTATTGCAAAAATAGAACCTTTACATCTTAAAATTGAAAAGCAAAACAAACAAAATGACTATCAACTTGAGGCTCTACATTCAATCATATTAAAAGAATTTGAAATCTACTGTATAGAAAATTCAAAAGTTCCGATTGAAGTGCTCAATACCATTCGAGAATGCTCTTCTTATGAAACATTTGTAGACATAATAAGCACTCATCTTCATATATCAACTGACGAAAGACAGAACTTATTAGAAACAACCTCTATAAAAAACCTATTTAACAAAATCATAAAAATCTTGCGACGCGAAAACCTGATTTTGCAAAACGAAAGAAAAATTACATCACGACTAAAAGGTTATTATGAAGAAGATACAAAGTCATGGATTTTAGACGAATCCGAAGATTCACCCTTCGATTTACAAAATGTTTCGGATTACTTTTCAGATAGCGTGGAATTAAATAAACTCATCAAAAAATCCAACTTACCTCCCCATGTTTTAGAAAAAGCCACTTCGGAAGTTAAAAGACTGGATAAATTACAATCATTTAGCCCAGAGTATTCCACTATTAGAGAATATGTAGAATGGTTATGTAGCCTACCATGGAATAAAAGAACCAAAGACAGAATAGATTTAAACCTTGCAAAAAAAATATTAGATCGCGACCATTACGGTTTAGAAAAGGTAAAAGACAGGATATTAGATTTTCTTGCTATCCGAATTCTGAGTGGCAACTTAACAAAAGGTCCTGTCCTATGTTTTGTGGGTCCACCAGGTGTAGGAAAAACCTCTTTGGGAAATTCTATTGCCTCTGCATTAAATCGAAAATTTATCCGCATGTCATTAGGAGGGATTCGCGACGAAGCAGAAATCAGGGGACACATGCGGACTTATGTGGCTTCTATGCCCGGCAGAATTATACAGAACATTAAAAAATCAAAAGTAAAAAATCCCGTTTTTATACTCGATGAAGTAGATAAAATTGGAAATGATTTTCGTGGAGACCCTTCTTCTGCACTGCTCGAGGTATTAGACCCAGAACAAAATAAATATTTTATGGACCACTATCTCGATGTAGAGTTTGATTTGTCTGAGGTGTTTTTTATTGCAACAGGTAATTATGAATATGATATTCCTACTCCTCTTTATGACCGCATGGAAATTATTAAAATTCCCGGTTATACCCTTAATGAGAAATATGAAATTGCTTACAGGCATCTATTACCTAAACAAATAAAATCTGCAGGGCTGAATAAAAAAAGTATTGTCTTTAATCCAGAATCTATTAATCATCTAATTACCAAATACACAGAAGAGTCAGGGGTTCGCGAATTAGAACGCCAAATCGCAGCCATCGTTCGTAAAGTTGCACGCTGGGTCGTAACAAAAACACGGAAAACGCCAATACTTATCACCGTTGAAGAAATCGAAAATATTTTGGGACCTCCAATCTATTCACGGGTTCAAATGTCAAAAAACCTCACAGAAGGAGTTGCCGTTGGACTGGCATGGACACCTTACGGTGGAGTTATACAAATAATTGAAACAAGCATAATGAAAGGAAAGGGAAGTCTACTTTGCACAGGGCAATTAGGTTCAGTCATGACAGAATCAGCTCAGGCAGCACTAACATACATTCGTGCCAATTCATCTCTTTTCAATCTACCTCCAAACTTTTATACACAATTAGACATACACATCCATGCTCCGGAGGCGTCTATTCCCAAAGATGGACCTTCTGCGGGAATTACTATTGCTGTTTCACTTCTTTCTGCACTACTAAAACAACCCATTAAAGAAGGGATTGCAATGACAGGCGAGATTACACTTACAGGCAAAGTATTGCCTGTCGGTGGCATTCGTGAAAAACTACTTGCCGCTTATATGGCAGACATTAAACATATCATTTTGCCAAAAGAAAATATAAAAGATATGCAAGAACTTTCAACCGAGATAAAAGAAAAGATGACTTTCCATTTTGTAGATAACATCAAGCAAGTCTTTAAATTTACTTTCCCCAATCTAACAAAACTAAAGAAAAAATAATCGCTATCACTATTTCCCCTTTTTTATTCCCTAAACCTTTTATGTATATTTGTTCAAAAATTGGTATAATTTGATAATTTTCTTTCTACCTTTTAATAAAAAATAAATATATGACGGAGGTCTGTTTATATGTCAGATGGGTTTTATAACCATAATGAAATAGAAAATAAATGGCAAAAATATTGGTTAGAAAATAAAACATTCAAATCTGTAATTGACCATTCTAAACCGAAGTATTATATTCTTGATATGTTCCCTTATCCCAGTGGAGATGGTCTCCATGTCGGACATCCGGAAGGATACACGGCTACGGATATAGTGGCACGGTATAAACGAATGAAGAGGTTTAATGTGCTGCACCCTATGGGCTGGGATGCTT
>DAOOVZ010000193.1:0-5245 GCA_035370665.1 Candidatus Hydrogenedens sp. | reverse complement strand
AGGTAGTAGTTTTTCCAATCCTATGTAACTTTCTCTATTTAAGTATGGATTATCAAAACCCATTTCCGTCCCTAATTCTTCACGAGTTAAATCACGCAACATATCATCTAATAAAGCAATCAGTCCAGCAATAATACCGAACGAACCATTACCTTCGGCTAATATGGACCCGGGTTCCAAATCACCTAATTGAATCCCAATTTCACCATCGGGATATGCTAATGTCTTTACAATAATATAGAAATTGTTCCAATAATCATCGTTGGGAAAGATTTTAGTCGTATCAATCATTGCAAGTTGTTCAGGTGTAATTGTATACGAAAACGAATAATCTCCCTTCCCAAGATCTAAAGACCACCATTCAAAAGCAGGTTCTCCAACCTTAACTGCTGTAATGCCTGTGGTTCCGGTAATATCCGACAGAGAAATATCAAATGACATGCCAGTAATATTTGTTCCATCTGTGGTTTGGTTCATTCGTATAAAACCTTTTCCTATGGAAGGCGTTGGTGGGAAAATGGCACCTCCGTTCATGTATCCATCAAACTGGTTTGGGACAGGCTTGGAATAGATAGTATAATCCCCATCGCCAAGTGTTAAATAGGCTAAGAATATTTCTTGAATCCCCGGTATCATCCCGGGCAATACAGAGGAAAGAAGAGTGCCCATATCTGTTTGGAATTGAGTCAGATTATGCATCCATGCGTTATATACTTCTTCATGGTTTATAACACCATTATTAAAACTTTCGTCATTTCCAATTGCCTGTATCAATCCAAATTCATTTGCAATATCTAACATGCCATTTCCTTCAATAATTCCAACAAATTCTACCCGTGGAATTTCATCAGGAGGAGAAGTCTCATCTCCTACACCTGTTGAAACACGTAATCGGACATCACTACCCGGAATAACTCTTTTCTCTGCACCCGGGTCAGTCCGAATGACCTGTCCTTCAGGAACAGTAGGATGGGGTGTATAGAAGGAATTCACCACATTAAAACCCCATGCTTTTAATACAGCCTTTGCTTGTTCCTCAGTTAAACCCGCTACATTCGGTATTGGGATTGTGCGAAGGTCTACATAAATCGTTCCATTCATATCCATAGTGTTTGGCTGAAACATGTCGAGGAAATATTGAAATTCCCCTAAATCCACACCCTCTAATAATGAGTTTTCAAGCACTTTTTGAAGACTGTCACAGAAGTTTAAACCAAGTGATTCTGCTCCTGCTTGGAGTGAAAAGGTCAACATACCTACTACGACTACAAGACACAAGAACTTTGACTTTGACATATTACTAACCTCCTTCAGTTATTGTTTTATTGACAGCATAACATTCACTAATAGTATACTTTCCTCTGATGGAAAATACAACTTACTTTTTTACAACATTATGACATATAATAATTTTACCATAATTTATATCAAAATGTATCATTAATTTGTAATAAAAAACTGGAGATATTAAATATGAGAAGACTTGCACATAACTCTAAAGAAAATAACCTTCTATTTGTGTTTGCAATTGCTCTTTCCTTCTCACTATTTTCTTCTACTTTAGCAAAGGGTATAGATTCTGGAATAAAACTTAATTTCTCTGCACCTGAAGAACGAGTATGGGTGGGTCCGTATCTCTGGTCAAATCGGCTTCAAGACTGGCGTTCTACACCTGAAGGGATTAAAAGCGTAACCAAAGATATTAAAAATGATTATAGAACTGTTCACCTGTTAAGCCACCGAATTGGAAGAGAAGAAGGGAGTTTTCAATTTAAAATAGAGGTTAAACCACTTGTTGCCTCATCTGAGGTGTTTGATTCTTTATCAGGATTTTTAATAGGTGCTGGTGGAGATATGGAACTGCGAGCCTCTGCGTTAGTTCATCATAGTCCAGGCGAAAATGGAGGGATTATGGCAGGAATGGACGAGAATGGCAGAGCCATCATTCGCGATTTTACAAAGAAGAATGCCCCTGTTATTAGCACAGGAAAAGTTCCAAATCGTTTTTGTCCTGTTTATCGGATTCAACTTCAAGGAAGCCAAAAAGGGGAATGGATACATTTGTGGCTTTATGTTTTTGATGCAGAAACCAACGAATTGTTGTCAGATACTTCTCTCGAAAAACTTACAGCAAAACAAATAGAAGGAAATATTGCGCTGGTATCTCATCCGGGTAAAGGGTCAATGCCAGCAAATTTTATTTTTCAAAATTTAGAAGTCAAAGGGACCAAGGTTAAAGAAGTGAATTTGGAAGATAAAGAAGTTGGTCCTATAATAGGTGCACTTTACACAATAAGCAAAGGCACGCTGTATCTCTCTGCACAAATGTTTCCATTAGGACAGAATGAAGGAAATGAAATAAGTCTGGAAGTGGAGCAATGGATGAGATGGTCTGAAATTGCAAGGACAAAAGTAGATAAATCGGCATGGGTAGCACGCTTTGAAGTGCCAAACTGGGAAAGGAACAAAGATACACCATATCGGGTAGTAATTCAATTGAATGATTTAAATGGAAAAATTCAGTCTTTTGCGTTTTATGGAACAATTCGTAAAGAGCCAAAAGACCTTGACTCTTTTATATTGGCGGCGTTTACATGTTCGCGTATGGTCGGTGGCGATGGCGTGGATAGTGGTTCTTTTGACTGGACTCCTGGAAAAGTGTGGTTTCCTCATTCAGATTTGGTAAGTAGGGTAAATGCCCATAATCCAGATTTCCTATTCTTTTCTGGTGACCAAATCTATCAACATGCCAGCCCTACACGCCCGGAGATAGATATTTTGGATTATTTATATCGCTGGTATTTGTGGTGTTGGTCATTTCGTCATTTGACTAGAGAGCGGCCTACCGTTTGCATACCGGATGACCATGATGTTTATCAAGGCAATCTCTGGGGCGCGGGTGGTAGACCTGCAAAAAATCAAGATGACGGTGGATATGTTTATCCGCCTGAATTTGTAAATGCTATACAAAAAACACAGACAGCAAATCTACCTTCACCTTTTGACCCAACCCCAATAGAACAAGGGATAACGGTATACTACACAGACCTTGTATATGCGGGATTGAGCATGGCTATTTTAGAGGACCGAAAGTTTAAATCTTCGCCAAAGGAACTTTTACCGCAAAGTCAATGTGAAAATGGTTGGTTTCAAAATCCAGAGTTTAATCCCAAAAAAGATGCAGATGCACCCGGTGCCGTTTTGTTAGGGGACAGACAAATGAAATTTTTAAATACATGGGTCGAAGACTGGTCAAATGAGGCACAATTTAAAGTAGTTCTCTCACAAACGCTGTATGCAAGTATGAGCACTCTACCTGCAAATGAAACAAGGGATAATATTATACCTACATTGGAATTTTACCCTCCTGAGGAGTATCCTGAATTCTATGAAATTAAGGCAGATGCAGATACCAACGGTTGGCCTCCCACAGCAAGGAATGAAGCAATTAAACTATGGCGGAAAGGTTTTGCCATACATATCTGCGGCGACCAGCACTTAGGTTCAACGACACAATATGGAGTGGAAAATTGGAATGATTCTTCATTTGCATTCCTAGTTCCTGCAATTTCTACACGATTCCCACGCCGATGGTTTCCACCACTTCCCGGAAATAATCGTAAAGAAGGAGCACCACGGTATACAGGTGAATATAAAGACGGGTTTGGGAATAAAATTACTGTTTGGGCAGTTGCCAATCCTATGCTATACGGAAAAGAACCTCAGGAACTCTATAACCCTGCTACAGGATACGGAATTATCCGTTTCAAGAAGAGTGAACGCTCCATTACCTTTGAATGTTGGCCACGCTGGGAATCGCCTACGGTTGAAGGTGCTAAACAATTCACAGGCTGGCCCATTACGATTAACCAGTTGGAAAATTATAAAACAGAAAAACCTTTTTATTTACCAACTTTGAAAATCACTGGTATAAAATATCCTGTTGTAAAGGTTCGAAATGCAGAAAACAATAGTCTTGTATATGCTCTACGACTAAATTCTGATACATTTAAACCTTTTGTGTTTCATGAGGGAAAATATATTATAGAGGTGCTTGACCCCGAAAATGACAAAAGTCAAATATTAAAAGATTTAGAAATTGTCCCCTCTGATACAGAAAAAGTCTTAAATGTAAAATTTTAATTTTATTTTGTGTAAAAACATTTTATAATAGTAAAAATATAGGCAATCTACTTAAAAATTAGGAAGGCAAAATATGAAAATGTCATGGCTTGTAAAAGGGTATATCATTTTTTTATCTATCGTTAGTCTATCTTTCTTCTCTTGCATGGTTTATGCAGAAAAGAATGGAGAAGAAATAAAGAATACTTTACTTTCAGCAAAGCAAATCGCTATTTCTATAGACACAGTGCCAGATGAGTTTGTCATAGCAGTTTCACCGGTTCGGCAGACATTACAAATTATCCATACTTCTGCTCGATTAATAGGTGCTCTCGTTTCTGAAACGCAAAATGAGAAATATCGCAAAGATTTACAAGCAGTAGTAGGCGAATTGAATGGACATCTGCAATTTCGTGAAGCAATTCTGAACATACTGAAAAGCAAACTATCTGCTGAAATTGTTGAAGTTCCTTCATTAGGTTCTACGGCTAAATATGCAAATGACCGTGAAGCCCAACTGGACAGAATGAAACAACTGCACAATAAAGGGTTTGATGTATTGATAGACCTGAAAATTACCTGTGGTATTTATGGACCTGATGGTGAGATGTTTTTCCGCTGGGATGGGAAACTTTATGATCTGGCGAAGGAGAAAACTCTCTGGCGAGGTGAATCTGTTGTCACTCCTTCTGCGGATTTTAAGGTAAACCAAACCTTCAATACCTACTTTAATCCTTTTAAGTCAAATATGTTCTCTCCACGATTAAAAACTACCGAAGACGCATTAACTCGCTGGACAAATAACAATGGTGAAAATTTCAAAAAAGCACAGGAATATGGAATACAATTATCTATATCTCACCTTTTAGGGGCACTCCAATTAGACAAATCCGAGAATTATTATTTTGCCTGCGGTATATCAAAATTACTTACAAAAAAATGGAAGCAAGCGGTTCCTCATTTTGAGAAGGCATGGAACCTAAATAAAGATAATCCTACACCTGGAAACGCTTACATGGTTGCGTTGTTCAAGGCTAAAAAGATAGATGACGCAATAAAAGTTGGCGAGGAAGTAATCCAGAGTCCAAATGGAAAATCTTATCCAACTACTTATTATAATCTT
>DAOOVZ010000192.1:0-5315 GCA_035370665.1 Candidatus Hydrogenedens sp. | reverse complement strand
ACACCTGCCTTGTCAGCAGCATTAATAATACGGTCAATCCTTTTGGTAGTGACTTCCAGTGGCTTTTCAGAAAGGATATGCTTCCCTGCCTTTGCACAATCTTCAGCAATCTCTGCCCGTAGTCCACTGGGAACACAAATACTTACTGCTTGAATATCCTTCCTTTCCAGCATTTTTCTATAATCGGTATATGGTTCTACATTGTATTGATTTGCTAATTTTAAGACATTTCTTTCTACTACATCAGAAACGGCAATTAATTTTGCATGTGGAGCAGCATTAATTGCTGCTGCGTGAACAGGACCAATGTTTCCACAACCAATAATCCCAAATCCAATCTTTTCCATACTGTTTATCTCCTCAAACTTGTAAAAAATTTAACCTTTTCTTTATCATTATACACATTAGACAGACATTCACCACAGAATACATCATAAATTATAACTATGATATAATAACAAATCCAACCGATATATAGCAGTTTTATTGAATATGCGTTAAGGATATACTAATGAAATTAGCAATGCAATTTGGTGCGGGAAATATTGGTAGAGGCTTTTTAGGGCAACTTTTTTTTGAAAGTGGCTACCATACCCTATTTGTGGATGTTATACCTGAAGTCGTTGAAGCGATAAATAGTAGAAAAAGTTATCCAATAACAATTATTGGTGAAAAAGAATACACAATTACAGTAGAAGATATAAGTGGAGTCCTACTTTCTGACCGCGATAAGGTAGTGAAATCTATTGAAGAAGCAGATATTGTAGCAACTGCCGTAGGCGCCAAAGGTGTTCCCGAGGTTGCCTCAATGCTTGCAGAGGGGATAGCCAATCGTCTACAAAAGCCAATCATAACGCCTCTGAATATCATAATTTGTGAGAACCTGCCAGAACCGAGGCAAACATTTTATAAGGAAATTGTTTCACACCTACCGCAAAATTTAGTAAAACTTTTTGAGAAGAATATAGGACTGGTTGAAGCATCTATTGGTAGAATGGTCCCTATCATGAAAAACAAAGATAAGCAGGAGCACCCTCTATTAGTTAGGGTAGAAGAATATTGCGAACTACCTGTGGATAAAGACGCTTTCAAAGGGGACATTCCACAAATTAAAGGCTTAAAATTATGCAGTCCCTTTTCTGGCTATGTTCACCGCAAATTATATATTCATAACTTAACCCATGCTGTTTGTGCTTATCTTGGCAGACTTAAAGGTTATACCTATATCTGGGAAAGCGTTGAAGATAAGGAAATTCGTCAAATATCAAAAAATGCAGGAATAGAAAGTGCAAAGGCAATAAATAAGTTAGATGGGTTGCCCTACAAGGAACTTATAGATTATATTGACGACCTGTTAATTCGATATAACAATCGCTATTTGGGAGACCAGATAGAGCGTGTCGCACGCGACCCTATTCGCAAATTAAGTCCCGGTGAAAGATTGATAGGTTCAGCGACCTATTGCCTCAGGGCAGGGATAGAACCCGAGCATATCGCATTAGGTATAGCAGCCGCCATATATTATGATGGAGATGATGAATCTAGTCAAAAGTTGAAAGAGATTAGAACAAAGTATGGAGTGGATGAGGTCATGAAGACTATCTGTAAAATAGAAACAACAAGTCCATTATATACACAGGTAAAAAAAGCAATTGAAAAATTACAAGATATGAAATGGCTAAATCTTGAATAAAAAATAAGGAATATCCTAATGCTTGAAGTAAAAATGCCCAAATTAGGACAAACCGTAGAAGAAGCGACAATTGTTCAGTGGTTAAAGAAAGAAGGCGACGAGGTGAAAGAAGGTGAACCCTTATTTACAGTCCAGACAGATAAGGCAGAGATAGAGTTTGAATCACCTGCAAGTGGAACATTATTAAAGATATTAGTTGAGGCTGGGATAGAAATTCCGGTCTTAACCGTAGTTGCTCTTATTGGAGACAAAGGTGAAGTTATTCCACCTGAGTATACACAGGGCACACAACCTGCAACTAAGGAGAAACCAGAAGTTGAGACGCAAACTGTTCAATCATCAGAAATATACATAACTCCTACACCTGTAAATGAAGCCCCAGTAGCCACAGGTGTATCAGGGGAAATGATAGCATCGCCACGCGCAAAGAAATTAGCGGAAGAATATAATATCCCGTTAGAAACAATTCAGGGGAAAGGTGTCGGAGGCAGAATTATGTCCTCTGATGTTGAAAATGCCGTAAAGGCACAACCAAAAGCAACACCTGTAGCACGAAAATTAGCAGAGCAAGAAGGGATTGATTTGAGATATGTTCAAGGCACGGGACCACAAGGTAAAATAACAAAAGAGGATATAGAACTTGCTAAATCATCTCCGAAGAAAGAACCTTCTCCGACTCCTGCTTCCTTACCCGGAACCGTCCAGAAAATTCCACTTACGCCTATGCGTAAAATTATTGCAGAACGGATGAGCCATAGCATACATATTGCACCGCATTATTACATAACTGTTGAGATTGATATGACAAATGCAAAGTCATTACGCGAGAAACTGCCTTTCAAGGTTTCCTATAACGATATTGTTCTATATGCAGCAGTGAAGACACTACGAGAATTTCCGCTAGTAAATGTTCAATGGGGTGGAGATTGTATTATTCAAATGCCTGATATTAATCTGGGTGTAGCGGTTGCATTGCCGCAAGGACTGATTGTCCCTGTAATCAAAAAGGCTCAGGAACTATCATTGGAAGGACTTGCTAAAGCAGCAAAGGGACTCGTTACCAAAGCACAAAATAATAAATTACTACCTGATGACTACACAGGGAATACATTTACCGTGTCCAACTTAGGTCCTTATGGCGTTGACCATTTTACTGCAATCATTAACCAACCCGACAGTGCTATACTTGCTGTGGGACAGATGAAGGACCGTCCCGTTGTAATCAACGGTGGTATCTTTATTCGACCAATAATGAAGGTAACGATGTCCTGCGACCATCGCGTTATTGATGGTGCATTAGGCGGTCAATTTATGGGTAGATTCCGTGAAATATTAGAAGCGGCAAATTTCATGCAATAACTTTGATATAAAAGGAGAACAATAATGGCAGATTTTGATGTTGTAGTGATAGGTGCGGGTCCGGGTGGATATGTTTCAGCCATTCGTTCTGCACAGCGTGGTGCAAAAACAGTCGTGGTTGAAAAGAAATATCTTGGTGGTGTCTGCTTAAATATTGGCTGCATCCCGACAAAAACCTTAATTAATACTGCAAATCTGTTTCGCAAAATAAAGAAAGGTAGTGAATTTGGGATTAAGATAGAAAATCCACAATTAGACCTGCAACAACTGAAACAACGGAAAGACAAGGTTATAGCACTTAATACAGGCGGGATTGAGCGTCTTTTTAAGTCTTATAATATTGAATGGATTAAAGGTGAAGCAGAAATAAACCAGCCCAATGAAGTAAATGTAGATGGCAAAAAAATCACGACAAAAAATATTATTATTGCAACAGGTGGAAGACCAGTTGAATTACCAATCCTGCCTTTTGACAAGGAACGGGTCATTGACAGTTCGCAGGCGTTAGAATTAGCGAAAATTCCGGGGCGGATTGGTATTATTGGAGCAGGTGCGATTGGTTGTGAATTTGCCTGTATCTGGAATACCTTTGGAGCCGAGGTTCACTTGATTGAGATGTTGCCACATATACTACCAAAAGAGGACGAAGAATTGACAAAGCGACTTGAATCCATATTTAAGAAAGAAGGTATCCAGATTTACACAGGTAGTAAATTAAAAGAAGCGAAAGTAAACAAAAATAGTGTGACTCTTTCTATAGAAGGCAATAAAACATCACAGATAGAAGTTGACATGGTTCTGGTATGCGTCGGTATGCGTTGCAATTCAGAATATATAAAGGAGCCTCTACGCAGTGCACTAAAAATAAATAAACGGGGAGGAATTGGCGTAAACGAAAAAATGGAGACGGGTATTCCTGGCATATATGCAATTGGAGATGTTATAGACCGAACATGGCTTGCACATGGTGCCTCTAATGAGGGTATCGTTGCGGCAATAAATGCAACCGGTGGAAACAAACGAATTAATTATAATGTTCTTCCTGCCTGCACATTTACTTTTCCCGAACTTGCGAGTGTTGGAAAAAATGAATCGAAAGTCAAAGAACAAGGGGCTCCCTACAAAGTAGGTCGCTTCTTATTTGCGGGCAATGGCAGGGCGCATACCTTAGGCGAACCAGAAGGAATGGTAAAGATTATCGGAGATAATCGAACAGATGAAATATTAGGTGTCCACATATTGGGACCGGAAGCAGGCGAGATTATTGCGACGGCAAGTGTTGCAATGACATTAGAGAGCACAGTAGAAGAACTGGTAGAAACAATATTCACACACCCTACCCTATCTGAGGCACTTATGGAAGCAAGCGAAGATTATTATGGCATGAGTATCCATACACCTCCAAAGAAAGCATGATAAAGTGTGGAATATTGTATATCCCAAAAATTAAAATAATAATTAAAGATTTTATTATTGTAAAATATAGAGTATTTACAATATATAAAAAATAGAAATTATGAATAATAATTCGACAAAAAATTTGCGTAGAGACCATCTATTAGTTTGCCTTTTCCTGTTGTTATTTCCTGCAACAGTTCTGGTAATTGATTTTTCGCAGAGTCAACTACCTGGAAGTTATCCTGCATTATATAACAACCCAATCTGGGTGGATGGAAAATTCATTCCTGACCCAGATGTGAGCCAGAACATAGATTCAATTACTGATGGCTCGATATATTTATCCAATTATCTATACATGTCAGAAGTAAAAAACATGTCTTCTATTTTATGGGACAATACTTTGGGTGGTGGCACACCTGCTCTTGCACGATGGAAAACGCGATTCTTTTCAATATTCAGTATACCTTTTTATATTTTCCCACCTCTGACAGCCATATATTCGAGTATCTGGTTGAAAATGGTAATTGCTGGCATAGGCACTTATTTGCTTGCACTGTTCTATGGTTTGCTTCCGTCAACGGGATTATTTATTGCTATACTTTTTCAGTTCACAGGACCTTTATTCTATACACCAATACACCCGATAACAGATGTAATTGCTTGCTTTCCTTTTTATCTTCTAATACTTAATCTTGTTTTTTACCGCTCCTTTCGTTATTGGGTTTTACTCAGCCCTATAATTGCCTTGATGGCTCTCGGTGGTGATATTGAAACAATTGTTATTATTTTTATTTTTACTCTGGTATATATACTCTTTTTATATTGGCTTGTCAGACCGGAAAGGGCTACTCTTATATCATCT
>DAOOVZ010000191.1:0-5466 GCA_035370665.1 Candidatus Hydrogenedens sp. | reverse complement strand
TTGTGTCGCTCTGGATTTAGAAACCAATGCGTTGCAATTTGAGGTGTTAGCGAACTGGTTGCCCAGGTATCAAGAACATCGGGTTCACCTGTAAAACCGTTAGGCTTATCCCGTTGGTCAGCCGTATAATTGGGAGGAACATCTGATAACGGGTCTATTGGCAAATCCTTTATATCAGGCATAATCGGCTTTCTATATTCTATCTCTCCATTTTCGTTAATCGGATACCAAACAGGTATAGGAACACCAAAAAATCGCTGACGACTCAAACACCAATCCTGATTTAGCCCCTCAACCCAATGCTCATACCGCTTATACATATATTCAGGATACCAATTTATTTTCTTACCCTGTTCAATAAGTGCTTCCTTCTTGTCCATGATACGGGTATACCATTGCCGCGTGGGCACGATTTCAAGTGGACGCTCACCTTTCTCAAAAAATCGAACTGCATGTGTAATCTGCGTTTCGGGACGGTCTATAACACCTTCGGTTTGATTTGCAATCTCAACAATAATCTTCTTGGCACTGCCAGTGTAGTGTCCCTGCATTTTAGAATATACCTCATTAGCCTTATCCGGATTTTCTGAGGGTATTACCAATTGCACCGTTTCAGAAGAACCTATGGACTTTTCATTACTGCTAACAAATTTTACAGGTAGCAAAGTCCCATTCTTCGCGATGATTTGTCGAAGTGGCAAATTAAATTGTTTCCACCATTCCACATCTGTCTGGTCTCCAAAGGTGCAAACCATTACGACACCTGTCCCTTTATCTGGTTCAGCCTTTTCATCTGCCATAACAGGCACAGGCACATGGAACAATGGCGTCAAAATCGTCTTGCCAATGTATTGCTTATACCTTTCATCTTCAGGATGAACCAAAACGGCTACACAGGCAGGCAGTAATTCAGGTCTTGTTGTGGCTATCACTAAATATTCATCTGACGAAGGGAACAGAAAACGGAAATAATAATAAGCGGCTGGCACTTCCTTATCCACGAGTTCAGCCTGAGCAATGGCTGTTTGATAATCCACATCCCATAACACAGGCTTATCCTCATGATAAATCTCACCCTTTTTATAAAGTTCTATAAAACTCGCTTGCGAAATCAGACGACAACGCTTATCTATGGTTGCATATTCAAGTTCCCAATCATAACTCATCCCCAGCCGCGTCCATAAATGCCTGAACGCCTTTTCATCTTCAACAATCACCTGGTCACACAATTCAATAAAATTCTTACGACTAACTGGCAATGGAGCACCTTTCCTGCCGGGCGATACCTTCAAGTCAGGGTCGTAGGGCAAAGACGGCTCACAACGGACATTCAGATAATTCTGCACCCTTCTTTCTGTGGGCAAACCATTGTCATCCCAGCCAATCGGGAAAAAAATATTCTTACCTTTCATCCTTTGATAACGAACAATAAAATCCTGATGCGAATAACTGAACATGTGCCCAACATGCAGCGAGCCACTGACCGTCGGCGGCGGCGTATCCACAACAAAAGTCTCTTCCCTCGATTTAGTAGAATCCCACTTATATAATTTAGTATCAAGCCAGTTCTTAATCCAGTTTTCTTCAATCCCTTTTATATTATAGTTTTTGGGCAACTCCATAATAATACAATCCTTTAAAATAAATTACCTTACATTTATACTGTTTTTTTTCATTTGGAAAATTAAAGGTCAGAACAACATTATAGTATACAAAATTCGCCCATTTATTAGAAAATTATGAACATCACCCTTAATGACAACCATCCGCTACATACATAAAACACCGTTATTCTCTGCTTTGAATACTCTTGTAAAATTAAGAAACCTCTAAAAAAAATTCTTTTATATCATTGGGTAATCTTTTGTAGAAAAGAAATCATAAAATAGATGTGAGCATTTTTCAAAAGATACTATGTTCATTGTTTTTTTTCTGGTATAAGAGTGAACTCATTTTTTAACCGCCAAGGACGCAAAGAAACGCCAGGTCTGCTATGATTTTCTCTAAATAAGGTGGGACTTTTTGTCGTTTGCTTCCATTTATTCCTAGATAAATAAATATTAAAAAACTCATAATTTTTCTTTGCGTCTTACCTTGCGAACTTTGCGGTTAATCTCCTAAACTTAAATAACCAAAGTTAAAGTTATTACTATCTGTCAGAGGTCGGCTAGTTGTAGGGTGAGGGATTAAAAGAATCCTTGAAGATAGTTTTTCATAGTCATTCATTACATTTAATCATTTTACTTCACTAGCATTTGTCTTTCCTAATATTGCTTCCAAGTCGCTTGGATGCATAGAAACAGCCCATGCCCATTTGCCAAAACCACCGTGAGCATTGAGAGCACGAACCCATTCATCAAGGAAATCACGTTTGACTTTGTTCTGGTCATCATCTTTTCCCTTCGTTTCCAGAATCAATTGGACGCCATTGCTTAATTTTACAATAAAATCAGGCCAGTATTTTCTAATTGTTCCCTGATAGTTATAAAAAACCTCAAATCCCAAGTGGTCATTCTTAACCCAGGCAAATACATCTTTACTTTTATCCAAGATATACGATTCAGTGGCTTCCCAAGTGCTGTCATAAACACAAAAATTAATATGCGATTTAACTGTCCATTCACAGGGTTTGCTTGTATACCATGTCCGCATATCTACGGTTGAACATATTGGCTTAACGGTATCAAAAATAGGATTAGTCTCTGTGGTATTCTCAAGTTTTATTGCCTGCCAGACATAGTGGATAATCTTATTCATATTCAAAAGAATAAGAACAACCTTGCGGAGTTCCTCATTCCTGAATAAGTCGTTTCTTATGACAATTTTATCTTTTTCAATAAATTGAGATACTATTCTGACCAACTGACCGAACAAGTGTTCTTTAATGCCTTGCCATTTTTCTTTTTCATTATTATAGATTCTCTTGGCTGTCTCAAAAATAATGGTCTGCATACGATATCGCTCAGCTATTTCTTTAAGGTCAATCTCGGACATTTCCACTACCCGATTAGGCTTGCCTTCTAAAATCGCTGCCATTTCAGCAGAAGTAATGATCTCATGCGGGTCAAGTTCTATCGGTGCAATCTTGTCAAAATCAATTGCCAAAGAGGTTCGATAAGCATGGTCTATCCGAATAACATTCGGCCATGATATTGCAAATCGTTCTTTTTCTTTTACTGGTTCAATCTGTGTCTTTGGTTTTGGTGGTGGTGGTGGCATATCGTCTCCACCTTCGTGGGGCAGGAAGGTAAAAGGCACTCCAAAGATATTGACATATTCCGGTTCAAACAACCCATCAGGACCTACATCGTATGATGTCCTTCTTAATCCGCGTCCGACAACCTGCTCACAAAGAAGCTGGCTTGTAAATGCACGCAATCCCATAATATGTGTAACGGTTTTTACATCCCAACCTTCAGACAACATACCTACTGATATCACATTCTGTATTTTTTCTCCTGGCTGTCCTTTTTGCCCAACGGTATTAACCATACGGCGCAGAAGTTCTACCTGCTCTTGTTTATTTAACTTTTTGGTTCCAACATTGTCATTATTTTCCTCTTCTGATTCTGGCGTTTCTATTTCCAATTCCTCAACCTGTGATTCGGCTTCATCAAGGACTTTAGAGTCAATCTGAAGGATTCTTTCTGTGTTACATAATTCCGGAATGAGTATTTCTCCATGGTCAAATGCAAATTTAATCCGAGCCGCTGTTTCGGTCCGGTTTGCAACTGTTATCATAACCGGCGGCTCTTCTTTTCCAACCTCAACCCATTTTTCTTTTGTTACCAGCCAGTCCTTGCCTAAAAGATAATAAGCGTTTATTATTAAATCAGGCAATGGCTCTGACGCCTCTGCTTTGCGATTAATATCATCCTTAACCTCGTCATCCATATAAATGTGATACAACCGCGATTTATAATCCTTAGCATTCACTCGGGCATCGTCACGAATAACTACCCGTGGCGTTTTTACAAGTCCTGATTCAATTGAATCATTTAAACCAAAATCGCTTACTATCCAGCCAAATAGTGTTTCTTCTTCTGTTCTTTTTCCTGAAGGAGCAAATGGGGTAGCGGAAAAATCAAAACAACTTAAAATCCTGCGTGCTTTATGAATTCGGTCAAGTCCGCCAACCCAGATTGTGGCTTCCTCAGCACTGTCTTTTAAGTCCCTTTGCCTGATATATTTACCTTCAGCTGCTACATTTACCCGCCAGGCATGATGCGCCTCATCATTTATAACAACAATATTCTGACTGCTTGCCATATCACCGAGCACTTCCCGGACATACGCCTCATCACTTTTTACCCCGCGTTTATCAACGGATTTCTTCTTTCTTAATTTTTCTTCAGTATCCCAGTTAAGCACATGCCAGTTATGGATAATAATCTTGCCCTGTCTTAAGGTTTCACTAAGTCCAACCGGCACAACATTAAACTCATCGTAATAATTACCCGGAGAATCTGGTATTAAAACCTGTAATCTGTTTCTAACAGTAAGTCCAGGGGCAATAACCAGAATGTTTTTTGAGAACCTTGAATCTTTAGGGTAAGTAACCTTATTTAAAATCTGCCAGGCAATAAGCATTGCCATAACAATTGTCTTGCCTGAGCCAGTAGCCATCTTTGAACAAATTCTCTGGAATTCTCCACCGTTTGAAGGAATTTCAATGCCTACTTTTTCTGATTCCGGCGCTTCAAATAACCAGATTAATGTTTCAATGGCTTCAAGTTGACAGAAAAAGAATCTGCGGTATTGCCGCTCCTGAAGGTTATACCAATGTTCAAGAAGCCGTTTTGTAATACCAGTAATTCCGGGATAGCCACTCTCACGCCACTTTTTAACCCGCTTTCGTATATCGTTTACAAGAGGAATCTCAACGAAAATGCCTGGGTCGTCAAATGACTGGAAACCAGATGTTGCCATAACATATCCTGCCGGTCTTCTGCCCTCCACTTTACTGAATGTCCGGGTAGTGCGGTCATAAGACCAGTGCTCTTTTGGCTCCTCATACGGAGAATTAATAATCAGTTTGTCTATATTATTGGGCATAACAGAATTACATCTTTTTCAACATTTTTTCATTAGCGGTTAAAATTGGTGCTGATATTTCTAGTGAACCAGCAAAATCCCCATCATTAGTTACAATCTTAAAATCCTCTAAATTTGCTATTGTAAGAGAATAATTATCGTTAAAATCAGAATTTTCAATTCCCTCAAAAAGTTTATCTAATGAGATATTACTGAATTTATCATCAATTCTATAGGCAATTTTCATAATTTCGGACTGGACTACTGTCTTTATAAAAGAAGCTAAATCTTTATAATTTTGAGTGTTTCTGAAATCTTTTTTAAAATCATTATACTGGGACGGATTTTCATTTTTTAATATATTAAATTCCAACCTAATCCACTTATTAAAAATTTCTGAAAGTATCAGTGCAGAAATAAATATGAGAGATT
>DAOOVZ010000190.1:0-5502 GCA_035370665.1 Candidatus Hydrogenedens sp. | reverse complement strand
CAGGTCCCTCCTGAACCCTGCTTTAACCATAACTCCACTCTGCTAACACCACTACTGGTATCCGCTGCTCCTGTGTAGTTTATTGTTACCGGGAAGGTATTCGTAAATGCTTTCGATGTAGTTACCTCAGATACCGTTGGAGCATCCATCATTGTCCCTCCACCTGAATGCGTGCCACTGTTGGGTGAACCAATTGTATTTCCAACAGCATCCTTTACATTGCTTACGCTTATTGTTATATCTCCACCTTGAAGCATCTCACCTGTATTCCATGTAAGACGATAAGTAGCCCCAGAAAGAAGTGCTACACTTGAAGGATTTGTAGCAAGTGTTCCTTTACCTGTGCCAGATATAGCATAGTTCGTTGCTGTTGTCACACCATCACCCATCGCCTCGCTGAAGGTAACATCTACCTGATGGGGTCCGAATACCTGAACCGATAACACGGTTGGTCGGACTAGGTCGAAACTATAAGTTTGTCCTGAGGTATATGCCTTTGGATATAAGGCATAATTCTGGAAATGAATCATATCATTAGCAGATGAAACATCTAAGCGAACTGTCCCCAATCCACTTAAACTACCTAATGTAACCGTCCGTTTGTTATTCACAATAGCCAGGTTATCTACATAATGTCTATCATTGGCACCTCCTGTAGCAGCAAAGAAACTGATAGCCCAGTCAGATTGTGGTGCCCATTCCGGCATTCTTACATGTGCACGAGGGACAAATCCGTTACCAACATCTGTTTGATAAACAGAGCAAATCCCATCTTGCGTGACTCTGACTCGTATCGGGATATATGAACTACTTCGGATATCGTTTAATTTTACTCTTTTAAGTTCTATCCCATTGTATTTAATAATTAATGCAGGAGTAAATTCATTACCATTATCATAGGTATCAAACTGGACTGTTAAACCACTCCAAACACCCATCCATCCAAAGGGATTATCACTTTTGCCATAACAAAAGCATAAGCCATCGGCACTACTACCGTCAAAAATTCTTACATCAAAACCTGCGGTAAAACTGTTTAGAACCTCGGTAGGGGTAAAATACCATGCTCCCCATTGATTGTTTACATTTTCTGTAAGTTTTAGAACACCTCCATTAATTACAGCGTTATTTACTAATGTCCCAATGCCGGGTGAAGAGGAAAAATCTTCACTTATGTTTATGGTTGGATTTGAAACAGATTGAATAGCGGCATTTGCAGTTCCTGTCTTGGTTAAAGCGAAATCTCCTGTATCTACATTATACATAGGTTCACTGAACAACACGGAATATTGGACACTGCTTGTTCCAGATATAACCGGGTTTGTACTGAGCCGAGTTATACTACTAACTGACGGGTCATAAGCGTATAAACTTAATCGGTCAACTCTATGATATTCATACTCACCACCTGTTCTACCGCCAAGTGCTATTTTCCATGATGCAGGTGGATTCCAACCTGTAATGGATGTTGGACCAATCCTTCGAGAGCCATTAAACCATACCTCTACAGTTGCTCCACCGGAAGCGGCGTCCCGTCTTACTCTTACACTCAGTGTTCTCCATCCACCTTTTAAGTCTGAAGCACCGACAAAGGCAAGGGTTGTATTATTATATGCTAATTCAATAACATTAAATGTATAGGTTCGTAATCGCACGGCTAAACCAGGGATATAATCACCCGTTTCACCCAAATATGTAGGGTCACCGTCAATATCGCTATAACTGAAACTTATGCCATCCGCACCATTTGCACTCCCTTCTGCCATATATACATCACACTTAAAATCAAATGAATACATCGCAATACCTGGTGAAAAAACCCATGCTCCATATTGGCCACCCGTATTTGGTGTAAGTTGAAGCGTATTGTTTGTAATAGAAGCACTGCCATAAAGGGTGCCACCGCCACGACCAGCATCATATCCATCAAAATCACTATATAATGGTAAATTGCTGGTCGTATAAAAGTTATTAAAATAAGAGTTGGGTATCACCTGTTTGCTAACCCCTGGTCCTTCAAACGATAGACTCGCAAGGGCACCTCCACCTCCTTCATAATACTGCATTTCAAAAGAGTGAGGTCCTACATTAAGAGACAAAGGACCTGTGCTGTATTCACCTATTCCTCCCCATTGGTTTATCCTCAATACACCATCAATATATAATCGGACACCGTCATCTGTATAAGTGTAGAAAGTCCAATTGCCTGCGGTAGGAATATAAATATTCCCACGCCATTTTACTGCAAAATAATCTGCATTCGATTGCATACCAGGAACATCTGTTGCACCTGTTCCCCAATTATTGTTTATGTATGGTTCATATCTGGTATATCTCCAGTTTGCAGAATTAAATGCATCTGCAGGTGGAAGACCACCTGTAAATACAAAATACTCTGCCAGCACATCTGAATAAGAAGCCCATTGAAATAGGACTACCAATAGCACAGCACATATCATTGCTTTTCTCATGATATAACTCCTTCCTGTTAGAAAATTAAAATTAATACCATTAAATCTAAAAATTTAAATTCTGCTAATAGAATAACAACAAAATTAATAAAAATTCAATTTTTTTGAGCAAGCAGATAGAAAAGTAATATTATTTTTGAAAGATATGATTCGCTGTGGGAGGTAAGTCATATAAGACAAATATGACATATAAGTCAAATAAATGACAGCACTTTTAAAACTTTATTGTAATTGTTCCAGAAAGGTTTAAAAAGTTAAAACCACTGTTTCATGTCTATTTTGGTATAAGTGCGATGTGAAGCGGTTACTGGTGGATTATTGCCTGCGATGGAGGCATACACAATCAGATTTTTAGGGTCAAACACGCAGGAATGGAGCGTTTCTGGGTTTAGCACGGGTCCATTTGCAAGCCATTCTAAGGCTGTTTGAACAGTAATAGGTCCTTTCCCTTCCTGAGTCTGGAATTGTTTGCCTAACCAGTCATATCGCTGATAAGTATTATGATTTGTAAACAGAACCAGTACCAAACGGAATTGGTCCCAACTCTCCACCTTTAACGGTGGTTTAAGTAGTGGACCTACCCGCCGGGCTAATGCGACCAGTCCCTCTTTGCTTGCAGGATGGTTTGTCCGCCGTATCATATCAGGAAGAGCATAATGTTTAGTCTCTTCATTCTCCTTTGGGTCGTTTGCTTCATAGACATTTTTTATAACAGGGTCAGACTCAATTGTTCTTGCGGAACAAGTATTGGCATCTGCAATTGTGTAAATCCAGCCGGTCGATTCTGGTCCTTTTACGACTATATCAACTGCCTTTTCAAGTGTATCCTGCTCTAACATCATACGAACGGTGACAAAACATGGACGCCCATCGAAGGTGCTGTTGATACTTGGCAGTGTTGCTTGGCCTACCGATATACCGTGAGCGTTTATGCCTGTTAAACTGCCAATTCCTCCTGCCCAGCCCATAAGCATATACGGTTTTATCCCTTCTGGGTGATATACAAAAATTACAGCATCGTCTTGCACATCTCGTTTCGTGCTCCAATCCAGATTGCGTGCATGTAGGATTCTCCCATCCTCCGTCCATTTACCCCAGAAAGTAAAATTTGTGCATTGTGGAACAGCACTTAAGTCTGGCTTATCAACCGCATGGACATCAGAAGAGTCAGGTGAAAATCCCTTACCTGTTTCTGGTGGTGTGTTTGCAGGAAAGTGCAGAATTTCTGCGACCGTAGTGCCTATCAGAAGTTCGTCAAGAGAAATATCGGTTATCCCTGCCTTTTTTAATCCGTCAATAATACCCCTTGCTTCCTCAATAAACCTTTCTGGAATATGTTTTACCATTCTCGAAGACTGTGCATAAACATATTCAGGTGTGTAGTCACGGTCCCACACCGCCTTTTTAATATAGCCTGTTTTGAATACATGAACAATATTTTGTGCAAGCATCCTACCCTGTTGCACGCCCATATCGTAATATGAACCTTTTAGCACACATAATCTCAAATCGCCAACTTGATATAAAGTTCCATTCCCTTCATGGTCAATTTCCTTCACCTCAGGACTCTCGATAACTTGTGGGACGAACCAGTTGGATGTTTTTTGTGGTATTGCGTCTTCACTAAAAACTACGGTTGATATGTAGAAAAAAATCAATAGTATGAGAGTTACAAACCTCAGAAATTGAGACCCTGTTTTGATTTTTCTAATACTGTTCATTTGCCTGTCCTTATTTATGAGTTATTATTTATTTAATTTAAATGACTTCTGGGCAGTAAAAATGGTTTCTAAAAGTTAGTAGATTTTTTACATAATAGTAGATAACTAAAAAATAGACTTATATTTTCTTCATACGTTTTGATTTATGATTTTGTCTTAATGTCTCCATATAAGATTCGGTGGCAACTTGTAAAGTGGTGAGGTTCAAGTTCTGTTAGTAATATTGGCTGTTCATAGCATTTTTGAACTGTGTATGGACATCTTTCTGCAAAGGGACATCGTTCCAGATAGTTTCGCAAATCTGGAGGTGTCCCGGGTAGATGTTCCAATTTTTTTCGTGAGCCCATATTTTGTTTAAGAGATAGCAATGCTTGTGTATAGGGGTGTAATGGTTTTTGGAACAATTGCGATACAGTTGCAATTTCCATTATCTTCCCTGCATATATAATCCATACACGATGGCAAAGTCCTGCTATAAGGCTAAGGTCGTGAGTAATGATTAACATCGTAAACGGTTTTTCCTTATGAAGTTGCTTGAACAGGTTCAAAATTTGTGCTTGCAAAGTAGCGTCCAGGGCAGTAGTCGGTTCATCTGCTATTAACAGGTTCGGCTTTGTAATAAGTGCCATAGCGATAGATATGCGTTGTCGCATTCCACCTGATAAATGGTGTGGATACCTTGTCATTTGCAATTCTGGTTCAGGGATTTGCACTGCTTTTAAGTATTTAATGCCTATCTGCCTTGCTTTTTCAATAGGAATTTTATGATGTATACGCAATGGTTCAATAAGTTGATAACCTATTGTTAAATGTGGATTCAAGGAAACTAAAGAATCCTGAAACACATAACTAATAAGTAAACCCCTGATTTTTTGCCATTCTTTTTGAGAAAGATTTAGCAAGTCATATTGTAAAAACTGAAATGTTTCTGCTTCAATGTCTGCCATTTGTTCAGGCAGAAGACTTGCTAATGACAGGGCGAAAACACTCTTTCCTGAACCCGATTCTCCAACAATTCCAACAATTTCATTCTCTTCAAGACTACATGATATTCCTTGAACAGGATAAATATTTCCACGCCTTGTTTGTAAACGAATATTCAAATTCTTAATTTTCAATAGTGTTTTTTGACTCATAATGCTTTGTGTTTCCATGTATGCCTCATTATTGTTCAATAAAAGATTTAGCAATAATTTTTATTAAGAAGTTTCAATGTTCTTAACCTTTAGAATTTAGTTAAATATTATTATTAAAAATTATAACACATTCTATTTTTTTCAATTTTAAACTAATTTGTCAAAAACTTTTTT
>DAOOVZ010000189.1:0-5534 GCA_035370665.1 Candidatus Hydrogenedens sp. | reverse complement strand
ATATTGTCCGAACAAGTCGCTGTGCAAGAACAGCGCGAATACCCGAAGCCACAAGAAACGACTTTGCTCCTATATCAACCAGACGAGTAAATGCGGTTGCAGTATCGTTAGTATGAAGAGTTGAAAATACCAGATGTCCTGTTAAGGCTGCTTTAATTGCAATTTCCGCTGTTTCAAGATCACGGATTTCACCTACCATCACAACATCCGGGTCTTGACGGAATATTGCACGTAAAGCACGACCAAAGTCCCAGCCAATTTCATGATTAATCTGTACCTGATTAATACCTGTTATCTGATATTCTACTGGGTCTTCTAATGTTATGAGTTTCACATCTGGCTGGTTCAAGGTATGAAGTGAAGCATACAAGGTTGTAGTTTTCCCGGAGCCTGTAGGTCCTGTTACCAATATAACACCTGTTGCATGCTCGATAATTCGTTCCCAATCTTTCTGCATTTCAGGACTGAATCCTAATTGTCCCAGCCCTAACATCAAACCACTTTTATCAAGAATACGCATAACCACGCTCTCACCAAATACAGCAGGTAAAGCACTCACACGGAGGTCAATTACCTTATTTCCCAGCGTCATTTTTATACGACCATCCTGTGGAATCCGTCTTTCTGAAATATCCATTCCTGACATAATTTTAAGTCGTGATATAATGGCTGCCTGAGCTCGTTTGGGAGGTAGAGGCATCAGGTGCATAACCCCATCAATTCGATACCTCACTTTTACATCGGTCTTTCCCGGTTCCACATGAATATCGCTTGCTCGTAAACGAAATGCTTCCAATATCATCTGATGAACATATTTTACCACAGGATTATCTGCATCCCCTTCATCCATTCCTTCTGTAGTTATTGCTGCGGTAGAGGAAACACTCGCATCATTCATACTAACACTACTCAAAGAAATATCACTTGCACTAAAACTCGCTGTGGAATTAAATGAACTTTCCATAGAACTTATATTTGACATGGAGGTTAATGTGCTAACGCTGCTTGCACTACTTGCAGAACTTAACATGCTTTCAACTGTTGCCTCCTGCACTCCATAATATTTACCCAGTGCCTTTGTTATTTCCTCCGGAGCCGCTAACACTGGCTCAATAGGACGGTCTAATAGACGAGAAATATTGTCCAAATTATTTACATTCGTTGGGTCAGAGGTAGCAATAATAACCTTATCTCCGCGTATTTCAACTGGAACAACTTTGTAAAGTGTTGCAATACTACCATCCATGATGTTCCGAACCCGCTCAGGAATTTCTCTCTCACTCAATTTAACTATTGGAAGACCTAACTGAATTGACAGTGTCTCTAAAATATGGCTCCTACCGATATATCCTAAACGAACAAGGACTTCACCTATCTTTCGGTGCGACATTGTTGTTTGTTGACGGTGAATAGCCTCTCGGAGTTGCTCATCAGTAATGATTTTCCGTTCAACGAGTATCTGTCCAAATAACTTGTAAGTGCTCATATTCTTTTATCCATCATTCTATAATTATACTCTACCACAATTATATAAAAAAATCAATGTTAAAAGTGCGGATTTAGTTATAAATCCATAAAAATCACATTTAATTGTCAACAATTTACCTGCGATTAACCTCCTTCTCAAATATATATCTTAATAATAGCATATCTATTTAAACGAAAAACAAGTCCTATTTACATTACAAAAATACAAGTTTTTATTATTTTAAAGTAACTAGTGTCAATTCGCAATCAATCCCTTTCCCACTTTGATTTGGTTTTAATTTGTCCATCTTATACACAGCCACTAAATATGAATCAGAATAAATACGCCTCAGAAAATCTGAAAATCGTTTTAATGAAACCCCTTCTAATTTAATTTGCACCATCGGTTGACGGGGGCTATTACCGGCACGAGCCCTATAATTATCTAACTTTGCTCTATCAGTCAATTGGGTTTCTTTTAACAATTGGTTAACATAAGAAAAAAAATCAAAGTTGGCAGGTCTTTTGTTTATTATGTCAAATAACATTTCTTGCGTTTTT
Organism: Candidatus Hydrogenedens sp.; assembly: GCA_035370665.1. GTDB lineage: Bacteria > Hydrogenedentota > Hydrogenedentia > Hydrogenedentales > Hydrogenedentaceae > Hydrogenedens. The sequence goes on along the minus strand of DAOOVZ010000189.1, from coordinate 3,506 downwards.
AAACTTTCTTCCTGTTCTTTTTTTAACTTCTCAATCATCTGCAATTGACTATGCACTTGGTTTAACTCGTTTCTGGATTCCAAAAATTTTCTATACGGTCCCCTATGCAGATAAATTATCATCCCTATCACTGCAATAAAACTAATAACCATTATAACGAGGTAAATGCGGTCAACTATCGTTTGTTTCATTCATTTTGCTCCTGCATTTCAATCATTTTTCTTTTTCTTTTGTGCTAGATTCTTTTTTATCCTCTTGTTTATCCTCTATTAAGGATTGGGAATTTTGAGGTTTCTGGATGCGAATTGAAAAACTTGTCAAACTACCCTGTGCACTAAGTTCAGGGTCATCTGTAATGTTAAAATAGCTAACCTTCTTCAATTCGGAAATGGCTTGATTTATAAATGCCGAATCGCTGGTAGTCCCCTGAATACGAATCCACCAACTCTGGACATCTGGCGGGCTTAAGCGAATCTCTGTAATATTAACTTTATCCGAAGGCAATTTCTCTGCAATAGTATTGAGAATATCTAAAAGTGGTGGGTCAAAAAAGGGGGTTAAATCAATACTTTCATCTAATCCCTTTTCCTGATTGATTCTATCTATCTCCTGAGTTAATTCATCAGTAGTTTTTTTATATAAATTGGCATACACAACATTATTTAGAGTCAACTGTTGAAGGAAAAACGCGCAACAGACAAGACCTGTCAAAATTAGACAATTAGTAAATATAAGATATTTAGATAAAGAAGAGAGATATGCAGTTAGACTCTGGTTTTCCTTTAATAAATTAAATGAGAAATAGGGGTCTAAGGCAATACCTGCAACCCCTACAAGAGTATTCCATGGGGCGAGTGTCTCTATATCTTCGATTTTCATGGCATCTGTATAATGAACCATTTTTGTTAAAGAAACAGGCTCTATTTCTATTTTAATTAGCCGAGAAAAAATACCCAACTCTTCTTCAGACAAAGAAAGTCCACCAATTTCAAGTTTTTCTATACCTTCTTCTCCTTTCCAACGGGCAAGAAACGCCCTTAAACTATTCTGCACTTCCCTTGCAAAAACCTCAGGATTTTTATAATAATCATGTTTTCCCAATACAAGATGACGAATAAAAACTAATTTCCCTGCGTAAGTAATAACAATTGCAGAAAATTTTTTATCAACTAATAAAGCAGATTTTAATTTATTCGTTTGTGAACTTGATTTCTCCCAGAGATAGACCAGACCTAAAGAGTTAATAATAGCGGTTTCAGGTTTAGCAGAAAATTCATCCAGATACCGAATATAGTCTTGTATATGTTGTTTTCGAACACCAAGGGTTAGGACTTCTGTCTCTTTTTTTGTCTCATTCACTACTATAAAATCAAGCAACAACTCTTCAATAGGGAATGGAATATGAGGTTCCAGTTCAAATCGCAGAGCCGAAACGACCTTTTTGAGCCCTCGAAATGGAACAGAGATAGAGCGAACAATAGACACCGAACACGGAACAGAAAGTGCAAAGCAGGAAGGTTTATATTTCAATTGTTTGAACGCATTTTCTAATGCAGTTAGAATAAGTTCTTCTTTATTGGTCTCCTCTACCCCTTCCAAAACCACAGGCACTTCTATTTTTTGGAGAAGTTCTAAATATTTTCCTTTGCTTTGAACTGTTGCCAATCGAACTATATCTTCACCAATTTCAACTGATGATACAATGTTTCCCATCTATATTCCTTTTTGGTTGATTAAAATTCTTTTTTTCACACTATTTTATAACTTTCCAATCGAGAATTCGGAATGGCTCAGGTGGCAAACCATTTTGATTTTGAGTCGTTGTCGTTGTAGAAGTAGAAGTAGTCCCACTTTGAGTGTTGCGAGACAAATTCTGTGATTGATTTCTATTTGTGTTTACGGGACTGTTATTTATATTTGTGTTTGTATTGGTATTGTTTCCTGATGATAGCCAATCTTCCATTCCTAATGGATTGCGAAACACATACGCCTCAATTCGCACCATTCGATTTTGATATAATCCATCACCACAAATACGAAAAGCATTACTACGCAAAGTAAAAATTTGCCCCGCCCTTACATTTCCTCTTCTTAAACTATTCGGATTTTGTGAGGTAGGTTTAGTAGTATTAGTAAAAGTAGGCTTTGTTGTATTTGCAGGATTTGTTTTCCGTGTTGTTGATGATTTAGGCAAAATGCCATAAGCATCTAATTGACTCAAATCTGTAAATGGCTGGGTATGTGCGTCATCATAAATTCTCTGTCCCAATCCTAAATCTGCAGGGTTTCCTGTAAATCCTGCGGCAATTGCGGCTATCACATCAGGTTGAGCTGAATTAACATTTATTCTACCCTGCCAGTCGCCATTGACGGTTAGATATTCTGATAATGGAAGTTGCTCTTCTTTTTCAGGGTCACCAAAATATATTTTTGGAGTAATTCCTTTAATCAAAAGTAACTCTTCAATAGAATCCATAGGTCCATTTTTACAGGGATAAGGATTTTCCAGACCCATGTAATAGTCATTTTCTGCACCTTCTGTTCTTTCTGAATCCCCATCATTATAGTCTAACCAATCCAAAATGGAATCAACAATAATCTCGGGACTTGCACCTTCTCCCGTGTCTCGCAAGGTAAAGAATTCTCTTAATGCATCTACCAGTGCTGTTCTTTCTTGTGGTTCTCCACCTGATGCAGGAACCAGTAACGCATTTAAGTTAATTTTCCCATACTCATCGGATATGGAAGCATGCATAATTGCATCATTCAACGGCTCTGTGGCAGCACTCATATTAAAAGAGAACAAATCAAAATCACTATCTACCGGAGGAGCACCACTCATCATAGAGTTCAAGTTATCTTCCGCAAGGTATGCAATTCCCTTGGCTACTGCTGATTTCGCAGCCAGATAGGCTTCTAATTCTCCCTGCTGACTATAAGCAAGAGACGCCTCTACCTCCGCCTCATATAAGAACTCAACCACAATAATCGTTAGCAAGGCAATAAATACAAGTGCAAGGATTATTGCCACACCTGTATTGGAGGTAAATTGAATCCTTATTTTCGATTTCATATATGATTTTACCTTCTATTTTTAAAATTCTCACGGTTTGAAGAACTGCTACTTCCTGGTTCTGTTTTATTGCTGTCCATCTTAAATAGAGAACCTGTGTCGCGGAAATGATTCGGGTCTTCCATCGGCTGAACTGTGCCTACTGTTGTGGGAATGACAATTACCAGGTCAATATCTCCTTCACCATTTAAAGAGGCTTCACTCACTTCACCGTATTCATTAAACAGGTTAGCAATAATATGAACAGCCCAGGGCATCTGTTGAATAGATTGTGAATCCCACTCTTCAACCCAATCCTGTGTAATAGGGTCGTAATACAAGATATCTAACGAGGCAAGGGGAACTTTGATAACATTTATAGGAAGCGAATCTAAATCGCTTGAAACTCCCGTATCTTCATCAAGGACTAATGGAATTTCTGTAATTGTTAAAT
>DAOOVZ010000188.1:0-5563 GCA_035370665.1 Candidatus Hydrogenedens sp. | reverse complement strand
CTAATTATCCTGAAAATTACGAAGGTCGTGCATGGATAATAGACCCGATTGATGGCACAGGAAATTTTGTTCGTAGTTATTTTCCTGCCTTTGCAGTAGCCATCGCTTTTGCGAATAAAAGGGAATTGTTAAGTTCAGGGGTTTTGGTGCCTATTACAGGTGATATGTTCTTTGCAGAAAAGGGAAGTGGAGCGTTTTGTAATGGGAACAAAATACAGGTATCTAAAAAAGAGAGATTGAGTGAAAGTTGTATGCATCTTGATTTTGGTCGAAGGTTAAGGCGGAAAGAGAGGTTACCTTATTTTATTGAGCCTCTTTTAGCAATAGGTCAGATTAGGTGTATTGGTTCTGCTATTTCATCATTGGTTCAAGTATCTATGGGAATTGCAGATGGATATATTCATCCATCGTTGCAGCCCTGGGATTATGTAAGTGGGCAATTGATTCTTGAAGAGGCAGGGGGAAAAATTACACAGACAGATGGCTCACCTCTTCAACTATTTAGTGATAATAAGGGGATTATTGCTTCCAATGGTTATATTCACGATGAATTACTTCAGGTTATTAACAAATCTCTGGAAGAATACGAGGGATTAGGGAGAATTTAAGATTTTTTTTATTGCTTCGGGTTTAGCATGGACAGCATCATAGAAATCAGTTGGGGCACAGCCGCATTTTAAGGCGTCATAACTCCCATAAAAGGGTATATCCAAAGAAGTAAGAATATCTTTCATACATTTTTCAACATCAATAATAATTTTGTATATTTTGTTCTGGCATAAAATTTCATAGGAACGAGGATGAATAGGTATCAGAATTACTTTTACCTGAACACCATCTTCCTTTACCATTTTGAGAAATTTTTCAAAAATTATTTTTCTGGTAGGGTCTAAATTTCTATAGTTGACCAATCCTTCAGGGTGCTTGAAAGCATATCTTTCTGCTTTTAATTCAACTTCGCGTGGCGTTTTCTGCGTTCGAGAGGTTTCGTAAATAATACTTCCATCAGGGCGAACAACCTTCTCTTTGGTCTCAAAATCTTTTATAGGTGTAGGACGCTGAAGTTTTCCCACAACTAAAGCAGGAAGGTAGCGCATAGATTCATGAAAATAGCCGGGTGATAAAATTTGCAAATACCTTGGGTCTATCCATTGAACAATGACATCAGTCAAGGTTGTATGTTTTTGTATTTGCATCCTTTCAAGTGCATGACGATACTCCTGGTAGAAATGAAATGCACTTTTGGCATATCCATTAAAATAGTGTAAATCAGGACACAAAATAATTTCTTTTGGAAGTTTGTTTACTTCATAAAGAATTTGATAGTTAGCAATAATGTCTTCTATATTAGCCGAAGGAAGGCTATAATTCAGCAAGAATTGGTCTGGAAAGAATGAAGAATCTATGACCATGGCACGACTTGAACCGAGAACAACAATATCTGGTTTACGATTCAATGAGAGTGTTCGTTCTTTTATTATTTTTCGATAATCTACATTTATAGCATTTATGACCCCATAACCCTCATTAAGCCACTGCGCAATTTGTTTCTCCTGTGATTTTCGTAATAAACCCGAAGGGTCAACCAGTATATTTACCCCTAAAAAGAACAGAAAAAAAGGAAGTAATAAGATGATGGGAAGTATATTTAGCCAGAATGATTTTCTCATAATGTTCCTTTAAAATTGAAAATAAATAAAGGGTGAACTATTCCAGACACCATAAAATGCAAGTATAAATAGGAGGAGATAATATCCAGCCCACCGTATCACCGCATTTCTTTGTTCAAATTTCTCTCTTAAAGAAATACCAAACTCCTGAAATGCTTCTACTGCTATCAGGAATAATAAAGCAACAATAGCCACATGAAATTCCTGTTCCGTAGGCATTCCTAAACTGACCACAAAGTCGTCAAAATCCAGTCCCCTTGTTGGGTGTGTCCAACCTGTTAATAAATGAGACCAGATATAAAACACATCGCTTATTTTTTCTGCTCGAAATGAAACACCAAAGAATAAAAAGATGGAATAGGTTATAAGGATTTGTATTCCTTTATGAATTTTTGGAAAGTGAGTTAAGCCAATTTTCTTAACAATTGTTTTGCGTATATCCCTTGTTAGTAGAGAGATTACCAGACATACTCCAATTGAAAACCCCCAGAAGATATAAGTCCAATTAGCCCCATGCCAGATGCCACTTAATGTGAAAACAATTATTAAGTTTTTACAAGTATTAAATGCACCATAACGACTACCACCTAGAGGAAAGAAGACATAGTCACGAAACCAATTCATTAATGAGATGTGCCATCTTCGCCATAATTCTGGTGTAGAACGAGAAAAGTAGGGTCGTTCAAAGTTCTGGATTAAGTTTATACCTAAAATTTTTGCAGAACCTACGGCGATATCCGAATAGCCAGAAAAATCACAGTATATCTGCCAACTTAAGAAAAATATAGAGATAAGGAGTCCAAAACCTTCATGAGATTGGGGATTGGCAAAAACATAAGCAGACATCATTCCTAAACGGTCTGCAACTACGACTTTTTTGAATAGTCCCCAAGCCATAAGTTTTAGTCCATCACTGAACCGTGTTACATCGAAATCGTGGGTCTGTTTAAGTTGGGGGATAAGGGACTCTGCTCTCTCAATAGGTCCTGCTACTAATTGAGGAAAGAAACTGACATATAGAGCAAAATAACCAAAGTGTTTTTCAGCAGGAATTTTTCTACGATATACATCTATGGTATAGGCTAGCGACTGAAATGTATAGAAGGAAATTCCAATAGGTAGAAGTAAGGAAGAATAGTGAGTATTTAGTGGAATGTTAAAAAAGTCAGATAGTTTTACAATGCTATCCATAAAAAAATTGTAATACTTAAAAGTAAAAAGTATTCCAAGATTTACAAGTAAACTAATAGATAGGATTATTTTCCTTTTAGATTCTTCCTCCGTCTTGCTTAATAATAATCCGATAAAATAATCTACCGTAGTAGTAGTAAGCAGAAGCAGGACATAAATAGGTATCCATGCCATATAAAAATAATAACTTGCAAGGAGCAACCAAAGCCAACGGAATCGGTATGGCAGTAAGAAATATATAGAAACAGCAATTGGGAAAAATATAGCAAAATGAACAGAGTTAAAAAGCATGGTTTACAAACATATCCATCTTAATTTGTTGTTTTTGTTAATGTTAATGCAACAAATATTTGCTTGTTAAATTTGAAAAATAATGCCATTTATGAATTTTACACTTTCTGTTTTTAATAATTTATTATTAGCCCTTGACAACAAAATTTACTAATTTGCCGGGGACATAGATTTCCTTAATGATTTGTTTCCCTTGCAAATAGGGTAAAATTTTTTCTTCACAACGGGCTTGTTCTAATATTTCTTTATCACTTAAGGTTATAGAAATGGTTATTTTCCCTCTTAATTTTCCATTTACTTGTATTGGTATTTCAATTGTATCCTCTTTTATGAGATTTATGTCGTATTGAGGCCATGGTTCGTAAGCCAGAGTTTTTTGATGTCCCAGTCGTTGCCAGATTTCTTCTGCTATATGAGGTGCAAAAGGTGAGAGGATAAGAATAAATTTTTCCCCGACTTCTTTATCCATCTTCTCAGTTTTGTTTGCTAAATTTACGAATTCCATCATTTTCGCAATAGCAGTATTGAATTGAAGCTTTTCAATATCATCTGCCACTGATTTGATTGTTTTGTGAAGTTCTCTTACAATTGTTGAATCGCCACCTGTTTCTACAAATTTTGATGTTATTTTTCCATTATCATCAATGAATAGGCTCCATATCCTCCTCAAAAAACGATAGACTCCTTGAATCCCTTCATCTGTCCATGGTTTGTCTCTCTCTAATGGTCCCATAAACATCTCATACATGCGCATAGCGTCCGCACCATATTTTTTAATTACTTCGTCAGGGTTGACCACATTGTAGCGGGACTTACTCATCTTTTCAATTTTTGTTTCAACGGGTATATTTGTGCCTTTCACAAACCATTGTCCATCTCTCTGTTCAACCTGATGGGGATAATAATATTTTCCGTTACTATCCTGATAAGAATAGGCAAGTATCATACCTTGATTAAATAATTTTTTGAAAGGTTCACTTGTAGATACATATCCAGCGTCATAAAGAACTTTATGCCAGAAGCGTGAATAAAGTAGGTGTAAAACTGCGTGTTCTGCGCCACCGATATACAGGTCCACAGGCATCCAATATTTTTCCGCTTCTTTTGACCATGCCTCTTTGTTGTTTTGTGCATCCACAAATCTTAAAAAATACCAGCAAGAGCCAGCCCATTGTGGCATAGTATTGGTCTCACGGGTTGCAGGTTGTCCTGTCTCAGGGTCAACAGTATTAACCCAATCCTTAGCACGCGCCAGAGGAGGTTCTCCTGTTTCGGTAGGTCTATAATCATCCAAGTCTGGCAGCAAAACAGGCAGGTCTTTTAGAGGAACAGTCTTTACTGTGCCATCTTGTAGTCGGATAATAGGGAAAGGTTCACCCCAATATCTTTGCCGGGAAAAAAGCCAATCTCGTAATTTGTAATTTACTGTGGCTTTGCCTAAATTATGTTCTTCTAACCATTTTGTAATTTTCTTTTTGGCTTCAGGCACAGTTAAGCCATTAATTAAAGGTGAGTTTACAAGTATCCCGTCCCCTGTGTATGCTTCTGTGGTAATATCTCCCCCAGAGACAACCTCTACAATATGCAAATTGTATTCTTTTGCAAATTGATAATCGCGAGTATCATGAGCAGGAACAGCCATAATAGCGCCGTAGCCGTATTCTGCCAAAACATAATCCGCAACCCAAATAGGAACTTTTTCATTGTTGACAGGATTGATAGCGTAAGCACCTGTAAAGACACCTGTTTTTTCTTTTTCTTCTTTCATCCGTTCTTGAGCACTTTTTCGGGCTGCTTGCTCGATATACTGTATTACTTTGTCCATGTATTCAGGTTTTGTAATTTGTAATACAAATGGATGTTCAGGTGCTATAACACAGTAGGTAGCACCAAATAGGGTATCAGGTCTTGTAGTAAATACGGTGAGGATATTATTGGTATCTTCTATACGGAAATATACATCGGCACCTTCACTTCTGCCAATCCATTCTCGCTGCATGGCAATAATTCCCGGAGGCCAATCCAACTCATTTAAGTCTTCAAGTAATTTTTCTGCATAAGCCGTAATTTTTAGCATCCACTGTCGCATCATCCTTTTTTCAACGGGGTCACCTGTTTCCACATATTTGCCATCTTTGACCTCTTCATTTGCCAGAACAGTCCCTAAAGCAGGGCACCAATTGACAGGGGCTTCTGTCTCGTAGGCTAAACCGCGTTCAAACAAAACAATGAATATCCATTGTGTCCATTTATAATAAGAAGGGTCGGTTGTATTGATTTCACGGTCCCAGTCATAAGAAAGTCCCAGAGCCTGAATTTGTCTACGGAAAGTATCGCAATTCCTCTTTGTCACTATAGCAGGATGTTCACCTGTGCGAACGGCATGTCGTTCCGCAGGCAAGCCAAAAGCA
>DAOOVZ010000187.1:0-5576 GCA_035370665.1 Candidatus Hydrogenedens sp. | reverse complement strand
CCAGAAGACGAGGTTATTCTAATGGACCCATACTTTGTTATGTATAAACATTTAGTTAATCTTTTAGGTGGAAAACCTGTTCTTATAGATACCTACCCGGATTTTCACCTCACAGCAGAAAAAGTTGAATCTGCAATAACAGAAAAGACAAAAATTTTACTGCTTAATAGCCCATCAAATCCAACAGGAACAGTTATATCCGAAGAAGATTTGACAGAAATAGCAGCATTGGCAAAGAAACACAAGTTATTAGTTATCACAGATGAAATTTATGAATCATTACTTTATGAGGGAAAACCTTGCACAATAGTAGGTAAATATGACAATGTTCTTATGCTGAACGGTTTTTCAAAAAATGTAGGCATGACAGGTTGGCGCATTGGTTATGCAGCAGGTCCGGAAGATATTATCCAACAGATGAACACATTGCAACAGTATACCTTTGTATGTGCACCATCTTTCGCACAAAAAGCAGCCGTTAAAGCACTGAAAGCAGACATGACAGAAAAAGTAAATGCTTATCGTAGAAAGAGAGACTTGATTTACGAAGGATTGAAAGATACTTTCAATGTTGTAAAACCCAGAGGCGCATTTTATATCTTTCCAGAAGTCCCAGGGGGAGATGGTGACGAGTTCGTGAAAAAAGCGATAGAAAATAATATATTAATTATTCCGGGAAGTGTATTTTCGGAGAGAAAAACAAACATTAGAATTTCATACGCAGCAACTGATGAGACAATAAAAAGAGGCGTAGAAGCCCTAAACAAATTGGCAAAACAATTTCAATAAATTGCAGTCTGAAATAATTTCTGACACACTTTAAGAAACATCTGAAAATATTGTATCTTGTTATAACACATAATCATCAAATAAATATCTTATTCCCCTTCTGCATCTTTATTGTCGGTCTTTGAAATTTATCTCTTAAACTCAAAAAAATAAAAATCGAGATTTCCGCTACTATTTTTGTATTAGCCAAAATAATTTTTCAGGTGCTTCTTAAGAATGAAGTTGTATTATAAATACGACTAAATTTATTTAGTTAAACTTTTCAGGACCTTACTCTGTATTTTTGATTTCTTAATTTACGCAGAAACCGTCTTCTGTGTCTTGTTCTGGACACCAGGAATAAAGATGTGAATTGTAAAGTTGTATAGCCCTCAGAACTTCTTGGAAGGATATTTTCCAATCTTGCGGATTATAGTCCGAAGCATGTGGAGAACATGTATAGTTTCCTCTATTGCCCGGCACATAACCATCTTCAGTCATAAGTCCCGCAGGAGCACAACTATAACCTGAATAATTGTAGAATTGTATTGCCCTTAATAATTCCGTTAGTTCAATTTTAAAGTCTCCATCTATATCCAGAGTGTGGGGTTGCTGAATTACCTGACCTTCGCCTTCACCTTCGGGATTAGCACCTTCTACTGTGCCTTCCGTAATTCCTTCTCCTTCAACTATCCCTTCACCTTCGGTAACCCCTTCTCCTTCTGTTATACCTTCTACTGAGCCTTCTGTAATTCCTTCTCCTTCAACTATCCCTTCACCTTCGGTTACTCCTTCTCCTTGTAATTGAACATTGATTGTTATAGGCCCATAAGTTTTGATTTCATAATTATTTGGATTATTTTCGCAATAGTAGCAAACATATTGACCGGAGTCTTCTGATGTTAGCGATTCAATATTTAAAGTTCGTGTTGAAGAACCTTTTATCCTATCATTATCCGTTATTAATACACCGTCTTTATACCATTCGTAAGTGGTTAAATACACATGCAATAATTGAGGCACATATAAACGAAGTTTTGTCCCTTCCATAGGTGTATTATTTAAAGGTATAGGTTTAATATTTGGGTCAAGCGCCGCGTTTACAAAGGCATCTTTACCATCACATTCAAAGTATAAGTATTCCTGCGCATTGGTAGAGCCATCTTTATCGGCATCGGCAAATTCAGCAGGTGTAATAATGCTATCCCCATTCCTGTCCCGTGCACCAAGGTAATCTGTTAAAAGTTGGTAATTCCTTGAGTCTACCTGAGAAAAAGTTAAGCCGGGTAAAAACTGGGCAACACTTTCTGTCATAAGAGCAACAGAAGCTGCAGAAATTGTTCCTACTGTTCTCATTTCACCAAAGGTCATGTAAGCGGCAAAAAGTGAATCTATACCAGCAAAAACTCTTAATACCATATTGTCATGTTCAGGTGTAATAGCACCACCTAAATCATTTCGGATACGCGCAAGATTTTGATTCCACGCATTCGCCACAAGTGTATGCGAAATTCCATTGACGGAACTTAAATCAATACTGGGGTCTTTCAAACAACGCTCTAATAAAGCAAATTCGTAACTTTCTAAAAGCCCATTTCCTTTAACATATAAAGATTCAAGGTCAATATCGCCGCCGGTTATCAATTGTTGCACCAGAGGGAATAAATCTCCATTAATATCTAATTTATCTTCATCAAATGATACAACAAAGTTAATAAAAGGCAAATAAGGTTTGGTTAATACATTTAAGTAGGCTTGAATCTGTTTGAAGTTATCCTCTTCGGGCTTAACTAAATCGGCAAAAGCAAAAGGACCATAGTATGTGAACTTACCGTTCTCAGTCCAATCAGGAGTATTGGAACCGCCGAGGGGAGTGCCTGTGGAATCCACAATACTATCATCATCCAGGACATGAATATGGACAACTTCCCGTAGAGTTCCTTTTTGGGGATTTAGATTTGGATTTAAATCAACTGTAACAGTATAAGTTCTGCTATAACCTGTATTAGGTGTTATAGAAACAATTTGCGCCTGGCTTATATCAATATCTTTCCCTTGAATCTCAGCAGTTGTTATTTCAAAATCTGTAGCGTCTACTCCTGTCACTTCTTTTGAAAAAATAACATCAAATTGGTAAGTTTCTCCTTTTGTATTATCTACTGGATGAATCCCAAATACCTTTGGATAGTCGAGCCACTCCTTTATAACACGTTCAACCATTCGTTTTGCCATAAAGTAATAACCTTCCTCAGTCAGGTGCATTTCCTTGTCTAATAATGAATTGAGCGGACTAAAATGGTCAGGAAATCCGGGAACATTTATCTCTACTCCGTTCTCTGTCCATGGAAAAGTCCATACATCATCCGGGTCGGGAAGTCTCAGCGGTGGGTAATCATCAGGAGAAAAGCCAGGTTTGACATATCCCGCAGGATAAACCAACTGCTCTGTTCCATCAATTGGGTCATTGCCGGAATCTAACTCATATTCAAATACCCCATACATATATTGCATTAAACCATAATTATTTACAAAATGAACACGGTCACCTTTACTGTCGGCTAACCTCTGTTTATAAATATCTAATATCATTATTCCAAGTTGTTGAGTTAATAAATCGCATTCACTTCTTTTTGAGTCCCCACCAAAATCATAAGAAGTAAGTAAAACTCGAATATCAGGTCGAACAGAAAGGATTAGGTCAACAAGATTGTTCATATCTTGATTGACAATCTTCTCCATAAGAATCTCATTCATATTTTCAGGATAATTAGGGCATTGCATCCGAATCTCTCTCAGCGGGTCATCAGGTAATACATATTCTGTCCCATATAGAGTATCATTTCCACCCAGAGAAATGACCACAATATCAATTGTAGGATAATCAGTAAGCATTTGACAGACAGCATTTCTTATTTGTTCTGCTGCCGGGAACTGTTCAGCGTTTACAAACTGAAAAGTCTTACCACCACCAACTACTGATTCATTTGCAACCTCACAATATTCTTCATAACCCGATTCAACAAGTGCCCGTTGAAATGAACGAAACCACCACATAAACATACCCCAACTGTCTCCTACTATTGCAATTCTTGGAACAGGACTCGGCAAGTCTGATAGCGATTTCGTATTTGCATTTCCAGCAAAGGCAACCGAGACGCCTAATAGCAGGCAAATAACGGGGATAAACACCCACTTAGTTCTTTTAAAAAACTTCACCATGATACTTTCTCCATAATTTTTTTGTTTTATCAAAAACTTGAATTACTATAATAAAAAGAATATCTATATAATACTACTAACATAATTAAAAGGCAAAACAAGTTATGAATTTAAGATTAAAAAACAAAGTAGTTGTAATTACTGGTGCATCAGAAGGAATTGGTCGTGCTCTGGCTAAGGTATGTGCGAGAGAAGAGGCGAAATTGGTTATATCTGCAAGAAATGAAGAACGATTAAAAGGGTTGGCAGAAGAAATAGAGGATACAGGTTCTCCTATTTTAATCGTAAAAGCGGATATTACCAAACCAGAGGATTGTTCTAATTTAATTCATCAGGCAATAAAGCATTGGGGAAAACTAGACATATTGGTCAACAACGCAGGTAGAACAATGTGGTGTCCTTTTGACGAAATTGAAAATTTTCAGATGGTAGAAGAGATTATGCAGACTAATTTTTTTGGTTCTTTGTATTGCACTTATTATGCTCTCCCCTATTTATATCAAACACAAGGGCAAATCGTAGTTATAGCAAGTGTGGCTGGACTTACAGGCGTGCCATGCAGAACGATATATTCTGCAAGTAAACATGCGCAAATAGGTTTTTTTGAATCGCTTAGAGTTGAGGTAGAACCCAAAGGGGTTCATATAACGATTGTTGCACCTGATTTTGTTAAATCTGAAATTCATAAACGGGCATTAAAAGGTAACGGTTCTCCATTGCAACAAACACCTATGGTAGAATCAAAAATTATGACTGCGGAAGAATGTGCAGAACTTATTCTAAAAGCCATTCTCAAAAAACAAAGATTATTGATAACCTCTACGCGAGGCAAAATAGGCAGATGGCTCAAACTACTTTGCCCTTCTCTGGTAGACAAAATAGCCCGTAAAGCCATCGAAAGAAAACATTAGGTTCTGTTTTCTATTCCTGTATATCCATGTCATAGATAAGTATTTTATCCCAACAAGGGCTGAATCTGGACAAGAAATCCAGATGAATCTGGTGGTTTTGATAAGTATCGTGTCCAGCAAGGTCATTAAAAATCACCACAATTCCGCAAGTATAGGTATTGTCAACAATGTCTCTATCCCCTGTCTCTGCGGGTGTTCCTATGTGTACCTTTATTGCGGTAGGAATTTGAGATAGGGCTAATAGACCCTCGTAGAAGGACTGTTGGACTTCCTCTGTCAAATCTTCTTTTAACCAGAAATAAACACTGTGAATCAACATACATTTTCTCCTTTCTCAACAAATCGTAAGTGATTAAAGAACCAAAGAACAATAAAACCGAAGGCACCCGTAACATGCCATAAAGAATGCCAACCAATAAAACGAGGATAGATAAAACCGTCACTCCCCGTGGATAGGATTAAGCCTATCAAAAATATAAAAACAAGCAACATCAAGACAGATTTCTGTTTTTTTGTAAATGTCTTTGTATAGTAAGATAAAATAATCACAGAAAGAACAGCATTAAGTATTAAGGCAATTTCCCCAAAGGGAAAACCATTTTTACCACCGAGACTGATAAGTAGATTTTTAGGGGGATAAAATATTTCGTATCCCAGTTCGAGAATTACAATTAAATT
>DAOOVZ010000186.1:0-5715 GCA_035370665.1 Candidatus Hydrogenedens sp. | reverse complement strand
CGCGATTTTTCAGGTGGATATAGCCAATCAGAAGAAAATGAGATAACCAGTGTTTTTCCTCGCACTTGACCCATTGCTTCATCCAAATTTTTATATCCACGCGAAATGTCGAAATAATCAATTGCCTTTGTTATGTAGAGATAAGAATTTGCGTCAAAGCGATTGACAAACTTTTCTCCCTGATAATCCAGATAACTTTCAATTGAAAATTCCTTATTAACATCATAACGATATTGATTTCCATTTTGAAGTTTTCTACCAAATTTTCCTTTCATCGAATCATCTGAGAGGTAAGTGATATGTGCTAACATCCGAGCGACTGCTAACCCGTTGGTAGGACCTGATGACGGATAATAACGACCATTGTCAAATTGAGAGTCAGAAAGGATTGCATGTCTACCAACTGCGTGAAATGCTATCTGTTGTGCATCACTTACAGCTGGCGCAGAAATTACAACGATGGATTTTGTTTTATCAGGGTAATGGACACCCCATTCCAACGCTTGCATACCGCCCATTGAGCCGCCAATAACACATAGCCACTGAGGTATGCCTAAATATTTCATTAATTCTTGCTGGGCTCGAACCATATCCCCAATCGTTACAAAGGGAAAATCTGTTCCATACGGTTGTCCTGTTGCTGGATTAGTAGACAAAGGACCTGTCGAACCCGAACAGCCTCCCAATGCGTTAGAACAGACAACAAAGTAACGATTTGTATCAAGTGCCTTACCGGGTCCTATCATTGGGTCCCACCAGCCGGGCTTTTTATCATCAGGGCTATGAAATCCTGCTGCATGAGCGTCACCAGATAATGCATGACACACAAGGATAGCATTGTCCTTATCAGGAGATAACTCGCCATAAGTTTCATAAGCAATAGAAACAGGACCTAATTTTGCACCACTCTCCAGAATTAAATATTCAGGAGCTTGTGCAAAAGTATAGTATTTTGTTTCAACTATTCCTACGCTTGTCGTTTCCATAATTCAATAAATTTGCTTTATGATTATTCTTGAGACTTATCCAGTGCTTGCTCTAAATCTTCAAGTATGTCCTCAATATCTTCTAATCCTATGGACAAACGAATAAAATCGGGCGTTACCCCTGCTGACTTCTGTTCTTCGGGTGATAATTGCTGATGTGTGGTTGAAGCAGGGTGGATAACCAGAGTTTTAGCATCCAGAATGTTCGCTAAATGAGAGATTAATTTTAGGTTATCAATAAACTTCTTAGCGGCAGGAAGGTCTCCTTTAATGCCAAAGCCTATTATTGCACCCTGTCCTTTAGGCATATATTTCTGTGCCCTATCATAATTTGGGTGAGAGGGTAAACCGGGATAATTTACCCATTTCACTGCTTTATGCTTTTCTAAAAATTGGGCTACTTTTAGCGAATTTTCGCAATGTCTGGGGACTCTCAAATGAATGGTTTCCAATCCTTGCAATAACAGGAACGCATTGAAAGGTGACAGACAAGGACCCATATCGCGAAGTAGTGCAACCCTTGCCTTTGTAATATAACTTATATTATTCAAAGGTTTGAATGTTTCATTAAACACCATACCGTGATAACTTGGACATGGTTCAGTAAATTCGGGAAATTTGCCATTATCCCAGTTAAATTTCCCACTGTCCACAATTACTCCACCTAACGATGTTCCATGTCCACCAATAACTTTTGTTGCACTGTGAACAACAATGTCTGCTCCAAAATCAATAGGCTTGAACAGTATAGGTGAAGTAACTGTATTATCCACAATTAAAGGGATACCGTGTTCATGTGCAATTTTTGCAATGGCTTCGAAATCTACAATGTCATTTGCAGGATTTCCAATGGATTCCACATATAAAAATCTCGTCTTGTCATCAATTTTCTTCTCAAAATTTTCAGCATTGTTGGCATTAACAAAGCGTGCCTCAATGCCAAATTCCAAAAAGGTATGTGCAAACAAAGTATGAGTTCCTCCATACAGAGTGCTCGATGATACAAAATTCTGTCCCACATGGGCTATATTCAATGCTGCTAATGTAATTGCAGAAGAACCGGAGGCAACGGCTAATGCACCAACACCTCCTTCCAATTCAGCCACTCTTTTTTCAAACACATCTACCGTTGGGTTCGTAATCCTACTATAAATGTTTCCAAATTCTTGAAGTGCAAACAAGCGTGCCGCTTGTTCACTATCTTTAAATACATAAGAAGAAGTCTGATAAATAGGGACTGCTCTTGCCCCCGTTGTAGGGTCTGGAACCTGTCCTGCATGAAGAGCCAGTGTCCCCTGACGATATTGATGATTTGTCATAACTTTCCCTTTCTCTTATTTTTTACTTTCTATTGTCCGTTGAAAAGTGAGCTTGATAGATACCTTTCACCAGAATCAGGAAGAATAACTACAATAGTTTTATTCTCATACTCCTCCTTATTTGCTAATCGTAAGGCAACTGCCATAGCCGCTCCTGAACTAATTCCTGCAATAATTCCTTCTTCTCTTGCAAGCCTCCTTGCTATTTCAAATGCTTCGTCATCAGTTACTGTTTCAATTCGGTCTACTAAACTTAAATCAAGGGTATCGGGTTTGAACCCTGCTCCAATTCCCTGTATTTTGTGTGGACCGGCTGCTCCACCGGATAAAACAGGAGAACTTGCAGGTTCAACACCGACACTTTCAATATTCTTTCCACATACCTCCTTGATAAATTTGCTTACACCTGTAATTGTTCCTCCTGTGCCAATACCTGCAACAAAAACATCTATTATTCCATCGGTGTCATTCCAGATTTCAGGACCCGTAGTCCTAAAATGTATCGCAGGATTAGCAGGGTTCTTAAATTGCTGAGGTATAAAATAATTTGAATTTTCACTCGCCATCTGTTCTGCTTCAGCAATTGCACCTTTCATACCCTTTTCTCCTGGGGTTAATATAATATTCGCTCCGAATGCTTTTAACATTCCTCTTCGCTCTAAACTCATGGTTTCTGGCATAGTCAAAATAAGTTTATACCCTCTGGCTGCCGCTACAAAAGCAAGGGCTATACCTGTATTCCCTGAGGTCGGTTCTACAATTATTCCACCAGGTTTTAGCAAACCTTTTTGTTCCGCATCCCAAATCATGGCTGCACCAACTCGGCACTTGACAGAATAACTCGGATTACGTCCTTCTACCTTCACAAAGATTTTGCTCGTTCTCATCCCTTTATTAAGCCTATTTATTTTTACAAGGGGTGTGTTTCCAATAGAATAACTGTTATCTGTAAATATTCGCATATTAAAATCCTCCAATAGTTAAATTGATTTTTTTAATTAATATATTACTGGATAAGAGAGGAGAGAAGACTAACACATGAAAAGAGTACATCGGTAGGAAAGGATTGAAGATACTTTTATATTATTATTTAAATAAGCCATCTTTTAGTTATTTTCTGTGTTAGTTTAACGCATGATTCTTTATTAAATGTAAGTTTAACATATTTAATAAAATTAAACAAAATATATATTAAAAGTATTTCAGAAAATTTGCATTAGATAGTAGATTGTGTTATAATATTATCCGTTAATTGAAAATGTCAAAGGGGTTTATGAGTTAGTGATGTGCTATAAATCCTGTGATTCAGTAGGACTTCTGGCTATTAAAGCAGTGGACATTGAGTAGCAGGGTTTGGGGGTACAGGCTGATAGACTTCTACGACAGAATTGCATGTTTTTAGGAGATGCACCTGTGAACATTTTTGTAGGAAATCTGCCGTATTCATCCAGCGAAGAACAATTAGAGGAGTTATTCGGGAGATATGGCAAAGTAGACTCTGTGCGAATCATATCTGATCGTGATACGCGGAGGTCTCGTGGCTTTGCTTTTGTAGAAATGCCTGATGAAAATGAAGCAAAATCAGCAATTGAAGCACTCAATGGTACCAATGTAGGTGGAAGAGATATCAAAGTGAACGAAGCCAGACCTAAGGAGGAATCCGCACCGCGCAGAAGCCGTAATCGTTATAGATAAATATTTTAGAAAAAAGTTTATATAAGACGATTATAAAAACATGCTCACTTTCGTTTGAAAGTGAGCATGTTGCTTTTATAGGTGCAATAAATTAACTTTTACCTTCTTCGCTAGGCTTATATTCCCGTGTGAGATGTTCTTTCAAGTCTTCAAACTCCCAGTGAACCTTCCTTGTTTCTCGTTGAACAAATAAATATGCCTGGTCTGCAAAATGAGGTGAATTTTCATCTTGTGTAGCACTTCCAAATTGATGAATGGCTCGTGAATGCACCTTTCCATCTTTATCCCAGGTTACCAACAATACATAAGAATCACCTGCTTGACCTTCTAAATATTTACCTGTCCAATTCCCATACACACAGTAAAGCAAATCTGGACCTCCACCTAACCCGAGATTCACCTTTCCCCTTACAAGTCGGTTTATCTCTTTCCATGGCACATCTACTTTCCCGTGAATCGAATAAAGTAAATGTGCTTTATTTCTAAATAGTTTGAATAAATCTGGAATAGGACGGTCAAATATCTCCGCACGGACAACCGGTTCCATAGTTAAAATCGCTATGCCTGCTGCAAGATTATCAGGGTCCGCTTTTAAGTCCCATCCTTTAACAAGTTCCAATGCCTGTCTTTCAATATCATCTTCCGGTTGAAATTCTTCAATAATTTTTCTTACATATTTTGCTGCCATCGAATTTTTCGAGTAGGTCCAATCAAACTTATATTCATAAAACTCTTCCTCAGTTATGGACTCATCGTCTCCTAATAGTTCTAAAAGTCGTATTGCCCGATTGGTCATAAATTCTGGCGGCTCAATTCTGAGGGTTGGGGAATAGTCATTTGGATTGGGATTATCAGCACCAATAGTTGTCTGGAATGGAGTCGAGTTACAATTCTGGATAAATCCAGACGCAGGATTTTTTACTTGTGGAAGTTTTTCAAAAGGTAAATATTCAGTCCACAATGTTTCCGAGGTGTCGCCGGGCAAAATACCTTGCCAATTATATTTTTCAGAACGAATAGGTAAAAGAGCATTATAGATATACCAGATATTCCCTTTGCAATCTGCATATCCAATGTTAAAAGAGGGGATACCACGAATTCTTACTGCTTGTTCAAATTCATCAATATTTGTCGCCTTATCCATCCGATACCATTGCTCTACCTGTTTAATATTCCCATAGCCTGCATATCTAATTGCATAAACACCATGAGGACGACGAATGGCAGGACCATACTCACAAAATAAAATTTCGCGTGGAATTCTAATAAGATATTTGTCAAATACCTTAACGGGAATTTGAACTACTTTCCGTTTAAATTCTTTCCACTTACCATCAAAACGATATTGATTCGGATTATCAGGGTTTATTGTTAACTCATACACATCTACTAAATCCGGCATATTGACGGTGTGTGCCCATCCCAGATAAGCATTATGCCCATGAAGAATAACAGGAGAGCCAGGGAAAACGCTACCTGTAATATCCCAACCTTCCTCACTTTTAAGTCGAGCCTCATACCACGCTACGGGCCCTGTCCACGGCTGATGAGAGTTAACATCTAAAAAGGTTGAACCATCCGCAGTGCGTTTTGGACTTATAGCGAAAGTATTTGAGCCAAGTGGTAGGTTTTCCATAATTTCTTTGAGAGGTGAAGATTCATCATTTTTACCTAACATTCTTGGAGTCTCAATCTTTGGTTTATGACGAGACCTG
>DAOOVZ010000185.1:0-5730 GCA_035370665.1 Candidatus Hydrogenedens sp. | reverse complement strand
ATAGGTCACTGTAACAAGTGGATAATTTGAGTGAACAGTTTTTTCGAGCCCTTGAACAGCATAAAATCGAGGGATTAGATTTAACATGGCCTTCATTCTCTTTCAAAGAATTGAAGATGAGTGTAAGTGGTGTGCAATCGGGCAAAAATATTGTATTTATTTTACCTTCCAACCCTAAATATCAAGACCCATTAGGTTTTATTCATCCTGGATATTTATCGTTTGCTTTTAATGAATGCTTTTACTGTTTAGCATTTTCTATAGCACGCAAACCCTGCATCCCTATTCACACAGAGTTTTCTCTAATTGAGCCTGTTCCTGCGAATTCCGCAACACTTACTTTAGAAATTTCTGTTTCTGCGAAGAGTCGAAAATTTTTGTTTTTAACGGGAAAAGCACTCAATTACCGAAATAAGGTTCACGCCCTTGCGTCGGCTATGATAACGCCTTATTCTTTACCTACGCGTAATGATACATAAATAAAATAAAAAGCACTTAAATATATATGCAGCATGCTTAAGAAATTTATTATTAGTTTTTGGTTGATATTATTTTTTGTTGTATCTAATGGTTATACAGATGAAAATATAACTCTTCTCACCCGAGCACATTCCCATAACGATTATATACGAAGACGCCCTCTCTTTGAGGCATTAGAAAATGGGTTTTGTAGCGTAGAAGCAGATATTTATTGGGTTAATGGTGATTTGTTAGTTGCACATGATTTAGATAAATGTAAACCAGAACGAAATTTACGGGACATGTATCTAAAACCCATTTTTGAATGTGTCCGGAGAAATAATGGACATGTTTATCAGACATCTTCTGAATTCTGGTTTTTGATTGACATTAAAAATGAGCCAGAAAAAGCATACGCACTTTTAAGGGAACAACTGGAACCTTATAAGTCTTCCCTCACAAGAATTGAGAATGGTAAAAAAATCAATGGAGCAGTAACCGTTGTAATTTCTGGTGCTGTTCCCAGAGAAGCCATTACAAAAGATACAAACCGTTATGCGTTTATTGATGGGCGGATTGATGATTTAGATAAGAATTTGTCTCCTGAGCTGGTCCCATGGATTAGCAACTCATGGTTTTCAATCTTCTCGTGGAATGGCAAAGGAGAGATTCCAGAACAGGAACGACAAAAGTTGAGAGAGATTGTTAAGAGAGCACATGAAGAAGGGAAAAAGGTGCGTTTTTGGGACATACCTCAAACACAAGATTGTTGGGAAGTCTTATATGAAGAAGGGGTTGACTTTTTACACTCCGATGTTCCATATAGATTATCCAATTTCTTCAAGAGTAAGATAAAATAGTTTTTTTTTCTAAAAAGGAATTGTCCATGCCTGCACTTAAAGTAGCTTTTGTAGGATTGGGGGGCATTTGTAAGGAACGGCATATACCGGGTCTGAAAAGTTTACCTGAAGTTCAAATTGTTGGTGTTTCCAATAGGACAGAACAATCCAGTAAAAAAGTGGCACAGGAATATTGTATCCCTAATGTTTATTCCACCTGGGAAGATTTAATAAATGACCCGGAGATAGATATTGTCTGGATTGGGACCTGGCCTTACCTTCACGCACCTGTTAGTATTTCTGCACTAAAAGCGGGAAAACATGTATTTTGCCAGGCACGTATGGCGATGAATTTAGTAGAAGCGAGACAGATGTATGAAACTGCTTGTCAAACTGGTAAAGTAGCAGGTCTTTGTTCTGTTCCCTTTGGTCTTTCTTATGATAAAGCTATTGCGAGACTACGGAGAGAAGGGATACTTGGCAATATTTATCTCATTAGAATAACCAGTTTGGATAATTCTAATCTTGACCCAAATAAACCTGTTCATTGGCGTAAAGACCATCGTCTATCAGGGCAAAATGTGCTTACCCTTGGAATGTATATTGAATTTATCCACCGTTGGTTTGGATGGACAAAAAGTGTTTTAGGAAATTATCAAATTTTTACACCTACACGTAAAACTATTGATGGGGAGGTTTTAGAAATACAAATTCCAGACCAGGTGCAAGCATTGTTGGAACTTGATTGTGGTGCTATTGTCCAACTCATAGTATCAGGAATGTCAAATATTACACAGGAAACTGTTGAAATTTATACACAAAACAAAGCCCTATATTATGATGTAAAAGAAGACAAATTATATGAGTTTAATAAAAATGGCGAGAAACAATCTATACAACCTTGTAAAGAAGATTATTATGATGTAAAAAATTGGTCTGTGGAAAAGGATTTTATTGATGCGATTTGTTTAGGGAAAAAATATCACCCAGATTTTGAAGATGGTTTGAGATATATGGAAGTATTAGATGCTATTTATAAATCAGCGGATTCTAATCAAAGAGTTTTTATTCATTAGTTATAATTTTATTCTTATGAAATTTATCAAGCGACTTTTCTAGTTTAAGTGCAATTTTTTTAGGTTAAATCTAATAAAATACATATACCCATTGCGTAAGAAAATAATAGTTTCATATAAAAATAAGTCTTCCACTCTAATTAGTAATCCGACAGATAAGATGATGTAATAAAATATAATTTTTTTATTTTAGGTGCACACTCATAAAAAGGTAAAGGCATATATGATATGTATCATTTTAAACTGACAATTAAAATCATGGATAATTTTATGCTAAGAGAATTGTATAATTAAATGCTAACTATTTTGTGGGTTGCAAAAATGTGTATTCAATTCTAAATATACATGAATAAATACTTAAAGAGGTCATTTATGACAGATACTATAACCTCGCTGGAGATATTAGGGAAACTGCCAAGGCATTTGTTTAAGACTAGTAACATTGGGATTTGTCGTGCTCCGGGAAGGGTCAATTTAATTGGTGAACATACAGATTATAATGGACTCTCAGTGTTACCCATTACATTAAACAAAGAAGTGTTTGCTGCTTTCTCACTGTGTGATAATCATCAGGTTCATCTCACCAATGAAGATACTCGTTTCCAGCCTACTTATTTTACAAATGGTTCGATTATCTCACCTTCGCCAGTAGGTTCCTGGGATAATTATGTAAAAGCATCTGTTGTTGCTCTAAATAAAAGATTTAAGGTAAGGTCTTATCCCGGTTTTAATCTATTTGTAAGTAGCACACTTCCAATTGCGTCAGGATTAAGTTCTTCTTCTGCACTTGTAATCACGGCTTCTCTGGCATATCTGAAAATTTTAGGTAAGGAATTGGGTAAAGACATTTCTCGATTAGAGTTAGCAGAACTTATGGCAGAAGCGGAACATTTTGTAGGAACTCGTGGAGGAGGAATGGACCAAGCAGTTATTCTCAATGGGGACAAAGGGCACGCATGTAAGATAGATTTTTTTCCTATTCGTACGAAACTTATCCCCCTTTTTGAAGACCATGTATTTATAATTTGTGATTCAACGGTGCGAGCAAAAAAAACAGGAAGCTGTTTACATCTTTATAATTCAGGCCCGCGAATGTGTTCCCTTGCCTGTGCCATTTTAGAACATTACTTAAAAGAAGAGTTTGGAGATAATTTTATTCTTACGAGATTGGGCGATTTGTGGAATGGTGATTTGTGTCTCACTTCAAAGGAAATACTTGAATTGACAGAGCAAGCCATTCCAAAGGAACACTTATCGTTGGAAGAGATTGCTTATATATTAGACTTAACGCCAAACGAAGTGTGTGAGCGTTGGCTTGGAGATATTGAAGAGCCAGAGAATGGTTTTCCATTAAGAGCCCGGGTTCGTCATGTTATTTCCGAACATAAACGAGTTGAGTTATCTCGCGATGCCTTATTAGCAAATGATGCTTATACTTTTGGTGTGTTAATGAATGAATCACATATAAGTTGTGCAAAAGATTATCAGATAAGTATTCCTGAGTTAGATATACTTACACAAATTGCACGCAAATCGGGGGCTATTGGAGCAAGGCTTACAGGAGCAGGCTTTGGCGGATGTACTGTTAATCTTGTTCCTTGTGAAAAGATAGACTATTTTATGGAACAGGTAGAAAAGCAATACTATAAAAGATATCTAGGATTTTCCTCTGCACAAGGTATGTTCATTGCAGAAACAAGTTCTTCCGCTTCTTATATCAATTAATTTTTTAATTTTGTATAGAATAATGACTTATTTTTATGGACATTCAATTTCGAGACCTATATGAATTGAAAGAGAAGGAATGGTTGTCATCAAAAGCATGTCTTTCTGCAAATACTAAGGGAAGACAAATTGTGGAAAGAGAGGACCCATTCCGCACATGTTTTCAGCGAGACCGGGACCGTATCATTCATTCAAAAGCGTTTCGTCGTCTGAAACGAAAGACACAGGTTTTTCTTACTCCATTAGGAGACCATTATAGGACACGTCTGACTCACACATTGGAAGTAGCACAAATTGCACGCTCTATATCGCGTGTTCTAAGATTAAATGAAGATTTAACGGAAGCCATAGCACTGGGACATGATTTAGGGCACACTCCATTTGGACATGCAGGGGAACGGATTTTGGCGGAACTTTCTTCATTTGGGTTTAATCATGCTGAACAGAGTTTAAGAGTAGTTGATATCCTTGAGCATAGGCAAGGTAAAAGGGGACTAAACCTAACTTCTGAAGTTCGTGAAGGGATTCGAAATCATTCTCAGGGCAAATGTATTCTGTTTGGGAAACCCTGCCCTGAGGGGATTAGTCACGAAGCAACAATCGTTAGTCTTAGTGATGTTATTGCCTACATTACTCATGATATAGACGATGCAATTCGTGGAGGTATCTTAACTACACAAAAACTACCTCAAAAGGCTATAAGTATAGTTGGTAAGACAGCTTCTGAACAGATTGATACCATGATTCATGGTGTTATTGAGGGCTCAATTGAAGGGCAAATTCAAATTGTGCCTGAAACATTAAACGCCATTGTTGAGTTAAGGAATTTTTTGTTTGAAAAACTTTACTCATCTGGACCTATTATGAGAGAGATGAATAAGGCACAACGCGTTGTCAGGGAGTTATTCAATTATTTTATGGAAGATTCTACAAAAACACTGATGGAAAGTGAATTTATAAATCCGGAAGATTCGTTGGAAAGAAAGGTTGTGGATTTCCTTGCAGGCATGACAGATGAATATGCACTAACCACTTACAAAAATATTTTTCTACCTTCTCGATGGAACATATAAAATTAGGTATTATAACAGGCACAGGATTAGATTTTGCTGACCTACTGGATTTTTGTCAACAAAAAGAGTCTATGACAAATATATTTCCTGAATTTCAAAGTCAAATAGAAGGACATAAGTATCAGATATTAGAAGGAACTCTTGCTTCATTACCTATTATCATTTGTAATGGTAGGATTCATGCTTACGAAGGATATTCTTTTGAACAATTCAAAAAATTTCTATATTATTTTAAAGAAAAGGGAATTACGCATTTAATTTTAATAAATGCAGTGGGTGGACTTAATAAAGAATCTTCAGTGGGTTCATTTGTTGCCATTGAGAAAATTATTTCTATCCCGTATTATAAATTTGCTATTCCCGAGATACTCTATCCCACATGGGTATTTAATGAATTCCCACAAAAGGGAACTTATATCTGGGTATCAGGTCCTTCTTATGAAACTAAAGCAGAACTTCGATTTTTCTTGCAGCAGGGTGGTGATGTCGTAGGTATGAGTGGAGCACCTGAACTATATTGGGCTTTACAATCAGAAATAAAAACGGCAATGTTCTCAT
>DAOOVZ010000184.1:0-5745 GCA_035370665.1 Candidatus Hydrogenedens sp. | reverse complement strand
GATAGAATAAACTGTATTATAAGACCAGAACAAAAAATTAGAAGGAGAAAATGCGATGCTTAAGGATAGAATTGTTCGTATTCGTATGAAGAAAAGTTTTAAGGAACAAAAGCCGTTTTCTTATGTAGGAAGGGTAACAGTTTGGTCAGAAAATTGGATTGCGTTAGAAGGAAAAGGGCTTATGTTGACACGACAACAGGCTACCGGTGTTCAGATTGATGAAAATTTTAAGGCAATTCTTATACCTCGTGAAAGCATTGACCATATACAGGTATTGCCTGACAATATTGATTTAAACAACTTAAAGGTCACGACTCAGGCTCAACAATTGGTCTTAATAGTTGATGGTAAACAGGACGCATTCCTCGGCGAAATAGGTGAAGGATAAAAATATCTATTTTTTGACAAGGAATTAACCTGTTGATATGCGTTCTATATATTTACCTGTTCGTGTATCAACTTTAATTACATCGCCTTCCTTAATAAATAGAGGAACCTGTATTTTAGCACCGCTTTCAAGTGTGCAGGATTTCAATACATTCGTTGCAGTATCACCACGTACTGCTGGTTCAACTTCGACAACTTTCAATTCTACAACTGGCGTCATCTCAGCAATGATAGGTTTATCTTCAAGAAAGTAAATAGAACAAGTATCAGATTCCTTTAAGAACCTTTTCTGGTCTCCCAACATTTCTTCAGGAATGAAAGTCTGCTCGTAAGTTTCCATATCCATAAAGTAGAGTAGACCTTCCGATTCATAAAGGTATTGCATCTTTCGTTCTAATAATGTTACCTCTTCTACATCGTCAGACATTCGGAAAGTCACCTCCATTGTCCTGCCAGTCTTTATATTTTTTAATTTTGTCTTCAACATAGCACGCCAATTCCCCGGCGTAATATGTTGAAACTCCACAACTACCCAGATATCACCTTCATAACGAATTGCCATTCCTCTACGGAAACCAGAGACAGAAATCATCCTTTGAACCCTTTCTTGATTTTTAATTGAATTCTTCTTACCTCAATTTTTAATATATTATAAACAGTTTTTAGAGTCCATGTAAAAATCTATAACCCGAAATTAAAGGTATAGCGATGAGTTCCTTGTCTTTTATGTTCTTAATCTCACTCATTCTTTCCTATCCACCACCTGTCAATCCGTTTGGAACGGCACAATTAATCATTGACCCACGGATGAAGAATATCGAATATAAAGATTATTTCCTTGTTGAACGAAAAGATAATTTTATAAAAGCGAATCCACATCTCATCCACACCCTTTTCCGCAAAAAATTCAATTTAGAAGGTTTGCCCAAACATGCAGAACTTTTTATCACTGCTGATGATTACTTCAGGCTCTACATTAATGGTGAGTATGCACTTGAAGGACCTACCACCGGTTATCCTTACGCATATCCTTATCACAAATTTGACCTGACACCATATCTGAAAGCAGGTCCGAATGTTATAGCCATTCATACCTATTATAGAGGCTTAATTAATCGCGTTTGCGTAAGTGGGGACAACCGTTCGGGACTTCTTTTCAGACTCATTATAACAGATAAACAAGGGAAAACAATTGAAATATTATCGGACAATATCTCATGGAAATGCTACCCTCTTGACGCTTTTAGTTTTACAGAAACCACCGGATATGAAACGCAATTTCTTGAAAATATAGATATGCAAAAGTATCCACAGGATTGGAAGAATCTTGATTATGATGATTCTCAATGGGTAAATCCTGAAGTCGGCAAGAACGATTATACTTTTGCTGAACTTGCTGTGAAACCTTTAGAAATTCATAACATTGCCCCTATACAGCATAAAAAATTTTCTGCCAACAATCACTTTTTTGATTTTGGTCGGGAGGTTGTCGGTTATACACGAATTAAAACGAAAGGAGAAGCAGGCAAAAAAATAATCGTTTTACATGGTGAAGAACTTGATGAGAATGGTCATGTTCGCTGGCAAATGCGGGCAAATTGTAAATATAGAGAGGAGGTTATTCTGTCAGGAAAAGAGGATATTATTCCCTTCTATGAATATCGTGCCTTCCGATACATAGAGATAGAAGATGCGCCTGAAGATATGACCGTTTGGGTAGAGGAACGACATTATCCTTATGACACTTCAAAGGTTTTGTTCTTGTCTACTGATAATGAATTAAGAAAAATCTGGGATATGTGCTCGTTAGGGGTTCGGTTGTGTTCGCAAGAGGGTTTTGTAGATTGCCCATCGCGAGAGAAAGGACAATACTTAGGTGATGCAGTTATTACTTCACGCTCTTTTATGTGGCTTACGGGAGATACATCTTTAACTAAAAAGGCACTAACAGATTTCTACCTGTCATCAAAAATTGATGCTGGACTCCTTGCTGTTGCACCTTCTGGTTTTATTCAAGAGTTTGCTGAATATTCATTGCAATTCCCATTAATGTTATGGGAATATTATCAGCATTCTGGAGACACCGAATTTTTAAAAACTATGGCAATTGAATGTCTTCCTCAACTATTAAAGTATTTTTCTAAATATGAAAATAAAGACAGTCTACTTACCAGCACAGGCACAAAGCCTATTCTGATTGACTGGCCCAAAAACTTGCGGGATAACTTCGATTACGATTATGCACTGAAGAAACCAAACGCAGTTGTAAACGCTTTTTATTACGGTGCTATCAAAAAAACGCTTGAAATACTAAATGTTTTAGGAATGGAAGATGTATACCTTAAAGAGAAATCAGAAAAAATATTTGAGAGTTATCAGAATGCTTTCCTTGACCCTGAAAAGAAATTATACAAAGATGCTCCCGGCTCTAATCATTATTCCTTACACAGCAACGCAATTCCCCTTTTCTTTGGATTAGTCCATAATGAAGAGGTAAAGCAAAACATTTTTAAATTTATCGAACAAAAAGGTTTGTCCTGTGGGGTATATATTGCCTCTTATGTTATAGAAGCATGCTTCAAGGAAGGAAATCCCAATCTGGGATGGAAATTGCTAACCAATGATACAGAATCTTCATGGAAAGAAATGCTTCGTCAGGGTGCAACATCTTGTTTAGAGGCATGGAAACCTGAAATGAAAACAAACATGAGTTGGTGCCACGCATGGAGCAGTTGTCCAATATATCTTATCTCTGAATATATTTTAGGCTTGCAACTTTTGAAACCCGGCTGGCAGGAAATACGATTTGCTCCTGCAAATATTGATAATCTACCAGAAATGCACTTTATAAAACCATTACCAAATGGAGGCTATTGTTCTGTGAATATAAAAAATAAAAACTATACCCTGACTACTCCTGGAAACATCAAAGTATCTACTGAAAGTCAGCAAGAACAAACATTAATCGTTTCTCATTCTATTTCCCATCAAAGTCCACGGGACCTGACTGAACAGGAAAAGGAAATTTTACAAAATTACCAATGGAAATCAGAGGTTGGCAATAATCAAGGCATCTGGGTCTCTGTTAAACAGCAGAAATTATCTGTTATCAAAGAAGGGAAAAGAATCTGGCAGGTATTATGTTCAACAGCCGAAAAAGGGACTGGCGAGACAAAAGGCTCAGAAAAAACACCCTGCGGCTGGCACTATGTAAGAGAAAAGATAGGAGACAATGCACCATGGGGACAAATCTTTAGAAATCGTGGACCAGCAGGTATCTGGGATAAAAATAAGATTGTGGAGGAGTCGCTTGTCCTTACTCGAATTCTCTGGCTTGATGGTTTAGAAAAGGGAAAGAACAAGGGCACTAATACAGAAGGAGAAATTGTGGATTCTTATCAGCGTTTCATTTATATACATGGAACAAACAAAGAAGATTTAATTGGCACACCTGCCACTCATGGCTGTATCTGCCTGACCAACGACGATGTCATTTTACTGTATCACCTTACCCCAATTGGGACAAAAGTCCTAATAACCGAAGAGTAAGACAATATAAAACTATTTTAAAAAATTTACAAAGAATAGGAGAAAAGTGAGAAAAGAAATAGAAACACAGATTTTATTTATAGATAAAAATATAATACACTAAATATATAAATAAGTATTTGTAAATGGTTTATATTTTATTTAAGGCTTTTATTAAAACCCTTATTAAACGATTTGACCAAATCGTTTAATAAGAAAATCTCTTATTAAAGAAAGTTAAATAAGGAATATTATCTTGAAACGAGGTCCAACCGGAAGATACTTGATAAAGACAGCCATGGATGAGAAAATCAGAATATTTATCCCTAATCCTTTGCCACCAGAGCCACCACTTTATTTGTCTTCTGGTAGAGGTCAATTATTGGAACAAGCAATACTTGCATTGGGACGACTTGATAGTATTAGCCTTTTATTACCTGAGCCTGATATTTTTCTATATTCATATATTCGACGAGAAGCAGTTATCTCCTCACAGATAGAGGGGACACAATCTTCACTATCGGACCTTTTATTATTTGAATTAAATGAATATCCGGGCTCGCCTATTAAAGATGTGACAGAAGTTTCTAATTATGTATCGGCATTGGAACATGGCTTGAAACGATTAGGGGAGGGTTTTCCTTTTTCAAATCGTTTAATTCGTGAAATGCATGAAATTTTATTAGCAAAAGGTCGAGGTAGTGAAAAGTCCCCAGGTGAATTTAGAATTACTCAAAATTGGATAGGAGGGACGCGTCCGGGCAATGCACATTTTGTTCCACCACCTCCAGAGGAAGTTCCAGAATGCATGTCTTCCTTAGAAAAATTTATCCATGATAAAAATATTCCTTATCCCTCTTTGATTAAAGCAGGTTTAGCCCATGTTCAGTTTGAAACAATACATCCATTTTTAGATGGAAATGGTCGAATAGGAAGATTGCTTATTGCTTTTATCCTGCACCATGAAGGAATTTTGCAGAAACCTCTTCTTTATCTAAGTTTATATTTCAAGCAGAATAGAAATGAGTATTACAGACTATTAGATACAGTTCGTCAAGAAGGAGATTGGGAAAGTTGGATAGATTTCTTTCTCACAGGAGTTATAGACACAGCCAATAATGCGGTAGAAACTGCCCAGCATTTATTAATACTTTTCAAAGAAGATACACAAAAAATTAAATCCATTGGACGCAAAGCCGATACAGCACTACGAATTTTTAATATTTTTTGTGAACGGTCTATTCTAAATGTAGCAGAATTATGCAAAAAGACAGGACTAAGTTTTCCTTCAGTGGGAAAGGGAATAAATACTCTTTTGCAACTTGGGATAATAGGTGAGATTACAGGTAAAAAACGAAACAGAATTTATGTTTATAAGGAATACCTTGACATACTAAATAAAGGAACAGAATATCTATAATAAAAAGCACCTAGTATATATATAATAACGAGGTAAAATGCTTTTATGCCTGGACGCAACACTACCTCGATTTCTGACTTTCATTCAATCGAATCTGATACGCATTTTTGTTAATCTTTTGTGCAGATTTTACAAGTTCCTTATAAGGTTTATTGGTAACATCTACCAGTCCTATATTATAATTTTCTCCATCAAAATATCTACCTGTTATAGGTTCATCTGTCCACTGAAACCAATGGCAACCTATAAATAAGGGATTTGTTATAACACTTGTAACATAATTTACATACTTTTCTGCACGGTCTTTCTGATTTTCACATTGGACTAAGCCAGGGTGAAACATGCCACGGTCCAATGCGCCAAAGTGGAATTCTCCGATAAGAATGGGTTTTTCTGTAATTTTGAACAAG
>DAOOVZ010000183.1:0-5798 GCA_035370665.1 Candidatus Hydrogenedens sp. | reverse complement strand
ATAATACAATTAGTAGTTGTTTTTCTAATTTTTATATCCGAGTTTCCTTCCATTTAATTATCTCTACCACTTCCACTATTTATTTTTTACAGAAAGTATAATTATGTAAATTTATCTTCATTTATTCTTAAAATATTAATTTTTATTCTCTATTTTTAAACTGAGTAGTTTTTAGCATTGCAGTATTTTCAATAGGCAAATTAAGTAAGAATAGAGGAACATTCTTTAAGTTTGGCACATAATTTTCTGTTGACCATCTTTTTAATCCGAGTCTTACTTGTTTACCAGCAACACCATCTACAGGTAAACCCATTTCTACTTGTAATTTTTTTACTGCTCCCTGGGTATCTTCATCAAACTTATCTGAATTGTTATCTTTTGATAACCAACCTCCACGCTGAAGTAAAGTTTTTAATTTTACCACATCTTCACCTGAAGAACCGATAGTTAAAGATTTTATTTTTGAATCATCTTTCCATGGGATAACTGCAAGGTTTGTAAATATGGAGCGAAATTGGTCTTTTGTAATCTCTATTAACTTTTGTGGACCCAAAAAGCATACGACTGTGTTTTCTTTTTCCTGGATAAGGGCACACCAGAATTCCTTATCTTTTCCTTTGAGATAGACCATTGATGGTAAGCCAATAGTTAAAAGTTGTGAAACGGTTGTTTGCAATATTTCCGCTGATAACCCATTTTCATTAAAAAAATTGACTAATCCCTGAGGCGAATTTTCATTGAGTTGACCCTTAACTTGTGCCATATTCCAAATTCTCAACAGAAGTAAGGCACTTTCAATACGACTTTTTTCAGCATCTACCTGTAAACCATCAATTGCTTGGGAATCTATATTTGTTTGTGTTGGTGCTTTTTCAAAAAATCTATTCCATAAGTTCTCGACAATTTTAGTCATTAATTCTGGGTTAATATTAACATCCTTGTTCTTTTCAATTGCTTCTACTTGAGAGGTTAAAACACTATTTGTATCCGTGCTTTTTGAATCCGGGATAAATATATTGTTAAATTTCCTTAACTCTCGTGCCATTTCATCAATTGGTATAAACCATAATCGAAGTGTAATTAGAATTATTGCTAATCCAATGATTAAAGCCGGACCCGGAATAATTTTTTTCCAGTTTCTTGCTTTTTTAGGTGTAACCTGTGATTCGCGTATTTGACCTTCTAATTCTTTTATCGCTTTTTTGATAATATAATGGTCAATTACTCGTTTTTCCTGCGTATAGCCAACTAAAAGTGACCTATCACATATAGAGTTTATAAGTCGAGGGATACCCTTACTATGTTTATAAATAAGTTTTAATGCTTTTGGCGTGA
Source organism: Candidatus Hydrogenedens sp. (assembly GCA_035370665.1). Lineage (GTDB taxonomy): Bacteria > Hydrogenedentota > Hydrogenedentia > Hydrogenedentales > Hydrogenedentaceae > Hydrogenedens. The sequence goes on along the minus strand of DAOOVZ010000183.1, from coordinate 4,463 downwards.
ACTGGACCCTTTTTTTACCACCTGCAATATGGATACGATATGCAATATATTGTTTGGTCTCTTGTTCATCAAGGGGATTTAAGTGATAGCGTGCAGTTATCCTCTGATTTAATTGTCGTAATTCATGGAGTTTTAGACGGTCTAATAATTCTGGCTGACCAATAAGGACAATCTGTAAAAGTTTTTCCTTTTCTGTTTCCAAATTGGATAACAATCGAATTTGTTCTAAAACAGATGGGGTCAGATTTTGTGCCTCATCAATGACCAAAACACAATTTTTCTGCTGATGCGATTTGGATAGAAGAAATTCATTAAGTTGGTCCGTTAAATCAAGGAGTGTATCTGCTTGAGTTTGCACTCCAAATTCTGTGAGAATCCTTTTTAATAATTCAATAGGATTTAAACATGGATTGAAAATAAAGGCAATTTCAGTATCAGGGTCAAGTTGAGACAGTAAGGCTCTACAAATAGTAGTTTTCCCTGTGCCGATTTCCCCTGTTACCATGACGAACCCCATCTTATTTTTTATTCCGAACAACAAGTGAGCAAAAGCCTCTTTATGTTTATCACTCAAAAAGAGGTATTTAGGGTCAGGGGTTAAATTAAACGGTTTTTCTTTCAATCCATAGAAAGATTCATACATATTAAAATATCTACACTTCCATTGTAATTTTCTTTTCTTATTTTACCTATTTTTACTATCAAATAAAAAATTAATGACATACTTTAATAAACGCAACTATAATAAATAAACTTTAATTAAATAGAATTAAACTTTAAATAGCAATTTTTTGTTCAACTGCGTTTGTTTTTAGAATATTGCTTTTAGAATTATAATTGATATAATATACTCACAATGCTTATATTTTCTCTTTGGTCAAAGTGGCTAAGAGGAGTTGTGTTTAAAATAAATATGAACAGCTTTGGAGGTTATAACTATGAATGATGGTAAATTGACGCGGCGGGCATTTCTCGCTGCAACAACAACATTTGCATTAGTAGGAACTGCTTTTGCAAAGAAGCATGAAGTAAATAAAGCCCGTGTTGTGCCAAGAAAGGTCTCTCCCAATGAGAAACTTAATGTAGTTGGTATAGGTGTAGGTGGACAGGGAAAAAGCGATATTATGAACTTCAAAAGTGAAAATATTATTGCTCTTTGCGATGTAGACGATAAGAGGGCAGAAGAGACTTTTTATTTACTTTCCAATGCAAAAAGATATAAAGATTATAGAAAAATGTTAGAAGAAATGGAGAAGGAAATCGATGCAGTAGTTATTTCTACCCCTGACCATATCCACGCTCCTGCGGCTTATATGGCAATGATGATGGGTAAGCATGTCCGTGTGCAGAAGCCTCTAACGCATACAATTGCCGAAGCCCGCTTTTTAACAAAAATTGCGAAAGAGACAGGCGTAATTACACAGATGGGTAATCAGGGTCATGCTGGAGATGGTGTTCGTGAGTTATGTGAAATGATATGGGCTGGTGCTATTGGTGATGTTAAAGAGGCGCATATCTGGACAGACCGTCCAATCTGGCCTCAAGGTATTAAAGAGCCTTTGCCTAAGATGGATGTGCCACCTACTATTGATTGGAAGTTGTGGATAGGACCGGCACCGATGCGTCCTTTTAATCCAAATTATGCTCCGTTCAAGTGGAGAGGTTGGTGGGATTTTGGCTGTGGTGCAATTGGCGATATGGCTTGCCATATTATGGACCCAGCATTTTGGTCATTAAAATTGTATGAGGCACCTACCTACACAGTTGAGGTTATTCAGCAAGAGGGCATGAACGAACAAACTGCCCCTAAGAAATCTATTATTAAATATCAATTTCCTGCGCGTGGAAGTATGCCGCCTGTGGATGTTTACTGGTATGATGGTAAATTACTTCCTCCGCGTCCAGCAGATATTCCAGCAGACGAAAAATTAGGCGATGGAGATAATGGTTCATTGTTTATAGGAACTAATGGTTATCTTACAACTGGTTGTTATGGTGGTGAGTCAAGGTTAGTTCCAGCAGCGAAGATGAAAGATTATAAGAGACCTGACCCGACTATCCCTCGCATCCCAGAGGAAAATCCATTCAAGAATTGGATAGAAAGCATCAAGTCAAATCAGAAGGCTTGCTCCGACTTTGAGTATGCGGGACCTCTGACGGAAGTTGCTAATATGGGTAATGTAGCGCTTCATGCAGGAGAGAAGATTGAGTTTGATGTGGCGTCTATGAAAATTACAAATGTGAAGAAAGCCAATAAATACCTTACAAAAGAGTATCGTAAAGGATGGAAACTTCCATTATAGTTAGATAATAATTTCTAATTTTGGTTTAAACTTAAAAAGCCCTGTAAGACTAATCTTGCAGGGCTTTTTTAATGCCTGTTTTTTTCTATCAATTGTGTAAATCTTTATTCTTTTTGAAGATTTCCCTGCCATAACTAAACATCCTGGACCTGGAATATCACTATCCACCCAGAGAAAAAATTTATAGTCTTTCAAAGGAATGTAGTGGTAAATTATACCTTCAACTGTCTTTGAAGAAAGACTGTTTATTTTTTTTAATACCTCGTCTATAATCTTTTTCTGTCTATCTAATGAAATACCCAATTTATACAATGCTTCATATAAAGTCCATAAAAATTGAGAGCATAACGAATTGTCAATAGTAAAGTTCAATGACAACTTTTTTTTCAACATTATGTTTACTTTTTGTGCCTTTTCATTTTGGGTTTCAAAATCAACACAAACCTTAGATATGAAACTTAGTGCCAATACCATCCATGTGGTAGTATGGCTTATTGAAAGAGAAATTGTGTTTACTGCAGAATGAGTGGATTTTTTTAACCACAAAACCTCCTTCTTCTTAATAGAGTCATAAAAGTCTACATTTACATTTAGAAATTGCATAATTTGAAAAATCAAAAATCTGCCTAATAATAATTCTATCCTTCGTTTCTTAGAACGACACTTATTGACATATTCAAAAAAATCATGCGAAAAAAAATCACAATCAGTCAATAATAGTATCAATTCTTCTTCCGTAAAAATATTGATTGGGACAAATAGTAGTGCAGTATCTTCATGAGTTAAGTCGAATGGCATATTTTCTATTTTTTTCTCTCGTATAAATGGAAAACCCTTCCAGAAGGTAATACATGTTGTTTATAAATATAATTTTGCTTAAATTCTGGTTCAACTGCTATTTCACGGTCGCTTGGAAAGCGTGGCTCTTTGCTCCCTGAGGCAGAACCGAACATAATATAATCGGGCTTTCTGGAAAGAACATATTTCCCATCTCCTTTCTCATGTCCAGCAAAACCTTTCCCCAATGTTTTAACCTCTCTATGGGCAATATGCACATCATTGAGTCCAAGCATATCAATAGTTTTCAAACGAGAATAGTAAGCCACACTACCAGCCGTATTAGTAGCAAGTAGTGAGTTAGGAGGAACATTTTCACGCAGCCATAAACCTACTTCTGTTCCGCGTTCTGCAACTTTATCTGTAATAATTCTGTTATAAAGAGATGGGTCATTTTTTAATTGCCAGGTATTAAAGCATATCAGGATAAGAGCGAACAAAAGACCTTTTGAAATAGATATTCCGGGAATGGTTATAATAAAAGCACTTATTACAACCAGTAGAGGTGCTATCGGTGTAAAAAACCGATGTGCAGGCATACAATCTCCACCTACTACAATTACATATAGAACATTCAAAAAAACGGTAAGGCTCATACCAAGAATAATTAATCCCTTATTTCCAAGCGATTTTAAGGAGAATATCTGCATTAACAGAAAAGGGACCCAGATAAGAGAAGTATATGTTAGAAAGTCTTTAGTGTAAATAAGTCCTCTTTTAATTTGTTCAAATGACGAGCCTACCTTTACATAAAAAGTGTTTGGTAATAGCCAACCGTAATAGTAATAACGCCAGATAAAATATGGGACAAAAAGAATAGAGAAGCCTAAAATAATAAGGACAGGAATAGACCATTTTTTTTCTTTATAGCAATAGATGCAGGCACAAAACGCAAGCACTGGTAGAATGATTCCTGCGTCTGGACGAGACATTGTTGCAAGTGCGGATAAGATACCTACAAGGAAATATCCTGCCTTTGATTTTGAATTGCGTGAGATTAGTGCACCAAATAATAGGAAGGCTAAAAAGATTAGAAAGGCTGTCATGGCTGTTTCCATACCACTCATTGCCCACGCTGTAAAAGTGCCGAAGGTGCCCATCAAAAGAACCGATATTAACGATACGAGCCAATGTGTTCCTGATATTATTTTATGTATTTGAGAGGCTAAAAAAATGGTAAGAAATGTGAATAGAATTCCAAGAACCTTTGAGGCTAATAGTAAATCCAGTCCTAATTTTTTTAGCCCTGCAAGCAATATTACCCAGAGAAAGCAAGTATAACCTTCTACATATTCACCTTCGTTATAAACAATGCCTTTTCCT
>DAOOVZ010000182.1:0-5803 GCA_035370665.1 Candidatus Hydrogenedens sp. | reverse complement strand
TTGTTTTTTTGCTATAATTAAATATTACTTGGATTTAAAATGAATATAACTATTCATTAATGGTCTGTAAGCAAGATGAAACAACTTGTTCAGTGTGAACTTTGTCCACGCAATTGTATTTTAGACGAAAATCAAAAAGGGGAGTGTCGCATTCGTATAAATATAGGAGGGAAACTTTACACAGTGACTTACGGTCACCCTTGTTCTATCCATGTAGACCCGATGGAAAAGAAGCCACTTTATCATTTCCTTCCTGCGACACCTATCTTGTCGCTTGCTACGGTTGGCTGTAATTTCCATTGTAAAAATTGTCAGAACTGGGAAATATCTCAGGCAGAACCTTACCAATATGAAACAGAATTTACAGAACCCGTAGAAATTGCAAATCTGGCGATACATCATAAATGCCCATCGGTTGCCTATACTTACACTGAGCCATTAGCCTATTATGAATATACTTATGATTGCTGCAAGGCAGCCGTAGAAAAGGGATTAAAGAATGTGCTTGTAACGGCAGGATATATTAATGAAGAACCATATAAGCAACTATTACAATTTGTTCATGCCGCAAATATTGACTTAAAAAGCTTTTCAGAAGAATTTTACAGAACTGTATGTGACGGGACTCTCAAACCAGTGCTAAAAACACTTGAACTAACAAAAAAGGCTGCCGTTGAATTAGAGGTAACCAATTTAGTTATACCGACATTGAACGATAAGGATGAAGATATTCAAAAATTGTCTAATTGGGTTGCAGTAAATCTGGGCAAAGATACACCTTTGCATTTCTCTCAATTTTATCCACAGTATAAAATGACACATTTGCCACCTACCCCTCTGGAAACGCTTATAAAAGCCCGTCAAATCGCACAAAACGAAGGGCTTCAATTTGTATATATTGGTAATATCATTCACAGAGAAGGTTCAAACACTTACTGTCCTTCCTGCAAAACCTTGCTTATAGAACGCTATGGCTTTAATGTTCTTACTAACAATATTGTAGACGGGAGTTGTCCAAAATGCAGAACAAAAATCTATGGAACTTGGAAATAAGTAGAGGTGTTTTTTTAAATGTAGTATGTGCAGAATTATTGGGTATTGTTTTGATACCTCATACCAAAATATCCATTGTTCGACAGACTTATGCGAAGCCTCTATTTCGAGTGAAAATAACAAAGGGAAAGAATTGGAAAAAGATTTCTGGCTCTCCTGCTTTATGGGCAGGATAAATTTGTAATATCATATTCATAACAAAAAAATTAAAATATAGTGAGAGGGAAAAATGAATAAATTTCGTTGGTTATTAATCTTTATTACGGTTGCAATGCTTTCATCAAATTGTGGAGCAAATAATGATAACAAAAACACACAGTCGTCTCCCTCAGAGAAAGTCTATAAATCATTAATTGCCGGGCAATGGTATGATGCCGAGCCTACCAAATTGAAGCAACAACTTACAGAGTTATTTGAACAGGCAGAACAACAGCCATTAGATAAAAATGTTATAGGCTTAATTTTACCTCATGCAGGCTATCAATATTCAGGAAAAACTGCATGCAAAGCTATTAAAGCGGCTCAAAATACCCCTTTTAATAGAGTAATTATTTTAGGCACCTCGCATAGAACACCGATGGAAAATCTAATTAGTATACCCTCAGATGATTTTTACGAAACACCATTAGGGAAAATCCCTATAGATACACAGGTCATTCAAGAACTCAAAAAATATCCTTGTTTTCAAGTAGTTTTAATGGCACAACAAGGGGAACACAGTGTTGAGATTGAATTGCCACTGTTACAATTCGTTAAAAAAGATTTTAAGTTAGTTCCACTTATTTGTGGAAAATTAGATTTAGAAACGACAAAACAGGTTGCTGGTATCCTTAAAAGCATAGTGGATGACAAAACTCTTGTAATTGCAAGTAGTGATTTTACACATTACGGGGTGAATTACAATTATGTTCCTTTTACAGAAGACATAGCGGAAAACTTAAAAAAATTGGATATGGGAGCATATCAATTTATTGAAAAGTTAGATGTGCAGGGGTTATATAACTATATTGATACAACAGGAGCAACTATTTGTGGTCCCTATGGGATTGGGGTTCTAATGTGCATGTTGCCCAAAAATACGGAAGTGCATTTAATTGAATATAAACGCTCAGGCGATATTGTAAACGATTATCGCAATTCAGTGAGTTATTTTAGTATAGCCTTTACAGGAACCTGGGAAAAAGGAGAAAAGATAACCATGAGTATTACACCATTATTAACGACAAAAGAAAAGAAAGATTTATTAAAATTAGCACGCTGGACACTAAAATATGTGTTAGAACACGGCAAATTGCCGTCTGACAATGAACTGCCAATTGAAATCACAGACACGATGAAAACGCCCCGTGCAGCTTTTGTTACTTTGAAGATAGGTGAAGATTTACGCGGTTGTATTGGCGAAATTTACCCTACAAGACCCATGTATAAATCTGTCCTGCAAAATGCTTACAATGCAGGCTTCAGAGACCCTCGATTTGACCCTATTGAAAAGGAAGAACTCGGAAAAATCAAAATTGAAATATCACTTCTTACACCTCCTCGAAAAATAGGCAATTACAAAGAGATTGAATTGGGGAGACATGGAATCATATTAAAAAAGGGATACTATCAGGCATTATTTCTGCCGCAAGTAGCACCAGAACAGGGCTGGAATCTGCAACAGACATTAGAACACCTATCTATGAAAGCAGGCTTGCCTATGGACGCATATAAGGAAGGTGCAGAATTCGAAGTGTTTGAGGCAGAAGTCTTCAGTGAAGAGTAATGAAGAAAAAAATAATTATATTAATCTCGTTAGGCTGTTTTTCAATCACGGCGCAATCCCTGTTTATCAGGGATTATTTGCACTGTCTTGAAGAAAATGAACTTACATTAGGAATCTTCTATCTATTCTGGTTTCTCTGGATAATTCCGGGCACATTGACAGGTCGCTATCTTCGCAATTGGTCGAGATTCTTACCTATAACTTCTCTCATTTATATTCCAGCGTGGCTTTGGGGACATTTCCTTATTCGCAATGCACGATATTTAGCAGATATCCCTGTATATGAAATTTTCAATCTTGATAAAATTTTCCTATTCTCGGTAATAGCGCCTGCTGGAATAAGTTTTTGCACAGGATTCCTATTCAACCAGAGCAATCTATGGTGGGAAAATGACAAAAAGGAGACAAACGAAATAAATCCACCGAATACAGTCAGGTCAATATATGCGTATGAAGCGTTAGGTGCTGTCTTAGGTGGGTTGATTACATCAATAAGCATTTATTTAGGCTTTTCGCATTGGATACCATTAAGTCTGGCTATCTGGTTATTATTAACCTCTTTAATTTTATTCCTTAATTATCGTTTTGCTAAACAAGCCTTGCCCATTATCCTTCTCCCTATATTTATTGGAACAGGAATTCTACTTGATAGATGGGAAAACAAAACTTTCTGGGAACGCCTTATAGAAAACGGGGATTATCAAGGGAAAATTATTACACAACAGGGTGAATATTTATATGGACAAAAAGAGAATCAGTTAATTTTGCTCCGTAATCTCAAACCCGCTTTGAGTTTTCCCAATCCCGAATATGGATTGCGGCTATTAGCCACATTTCTTTCACAAAAAAACGACGCCAAATCCATGCTACTTATTGGAGAACCCTTTATCTATACTTTTCCATATCTTCTAAAAATTAGTGAGGTGCAAAATATTACATGGATACCGTTTGACTTTGATTTATCCGCAAAGATTTTTAAACTTCTCCCCGAAAATGAATTATCCAACCGAGACAAACTAATAACTCCACGAGTTGAGCCTCGTTCCTTTCTTCAAAATTCAGACCAAAAATTTGACATGATTTTAGTTTATACAGGAAATCCATTAACCATTACTGCTAATCGCTATCTAACTGATACATTTTTCAATTTAATAAAGGAACATTTATTAGACAAAGGTATTGCTGGAATTAGAATTTCTGGTGGTGAGAATTTTCTTGGTGGTGAAATTGCTGCTCTGGGTGCTTCAACATTTTTTACTTTTCAAAAGACTTTCGGCATTACAGCAATTAAACCGGGTGAAGAAACCTGGCTATTCGGTTCAGCCACTTATCCTCTCAGTGAGCATGTCCCAACCCTTGAACGGCGATTATCTGCCTTTACACAGCCGATAACAGAATTGAAGCCGACCATTGTAAGGGATTTATATCCACCAGACCGAATTGCCTTCCAAAAAGACCGATATGATGAGGTCAAAAAAATTACTTCGGAGAAATACTTAATAAGCACGGACGACAATTATCTTGGATTTTTATACAGTATTCTATTCTATTTATGGAAGCAGGGCTATTCAGATATTTTGAACAAAACCGCTGTGATAAAAAGGATACTCATTTTTCTATCAGTCATCTCTCCATTGATTTTCATTATTGCAAGAGGAATTTACAAACAGAAGTCAATTCGAAAAGGCACGCAAAAAAATTTTTTAACTACACCTGATATATGTTTTGCTATATTTTTAACTGGCATGGTAGGAATGGGAATCTCTCTTCTACTGCTTATTTTGTTCCAATATAATTATGGTTCGCTTTCCACTTTTGTTGGACTATTTTCATCTATGTTTATGTTAGGACTTTCCATTAGTCCGCTTCTATTCAATAACCTTAATAAAAATAAACAAAACAAAATATCCATTCTATTACTGTTTTTACTTCCACTCGTTTCAATTTGCTATACATTTGCTCTGTTCAATTTGTTAAAAATTAGTTTTTACGCCTTCCTCGCCATATTTTTTCTCTGGGGGTTCACACTGGGATTTATATTATCCTGGTTTCTTGAAATACCTAAAAAAGAAACAGACACCGCAAAATTAGCCGTATATTTGGAAGGTTATGACAATGCGGGTGCCGGATTAGGTGCTTTTATATTTCCCATGTTATTACTCCCTTTTTTAGGATTACAAAATTCAGCAATAATTATCATTTTTTATTTACTCCTTACTTTGTTATTCGTTCCTCTGCTTACCAAAATTCCTGTTCACAAATTTGCGTTGTGGGGCAGACAAATTAGATATGCACTATTCCCTTTACTTTTATTATGCTTTGGCACGACCGAGATATACTACCGTTCAACTATCCCACTTCCAAAGGATAGATTTACAGAGATTGCACAAGAATTGGCACAGGGCAGCATTATAACCCCAGAGACAAAAATTTCTAACGATGGCAAACAGATTCGCTATTATGTGGTTCATGACAAGAACGAAAATGGCGAAGAAAAAATATCCTATATATTCTCAACGGCTTCATTGTTCAAAGTGATTGGATACGCCGGTGAAATTGACATGGCTGTAAAAGTGTCCAGCGAAGGGAATATTGAAGACTTGAAAGTGATACAATCGAATGAAACACCAGACTATCTGGCTCTTGTGGAGAACTACTTCTTTTTATATAAAGGGAAGAATATATATCAACCAGATACCTTTGCAGAAATTGACACAGTAAGTGGTGCAACAACAACGGCAGATGCTATCAAAAGAGCCGTGCAATTTGCAGGAAAAGAATTTGCAAAGATTATTCAGGGGACAGAATCAAGTGCAGGAGATATTCAAGAATTTTCCAATCAAACACAAAAATCAAATCTTTCTATCTACATCTTTCTAATATTTATTCTTGGTGCTATCATAATCCGTTTTTACCATAATGATTTTTTACGAACCTTATGGCTTATAGCCGTTGTGCTGATTTTAGGCTTCTGGCTAAACATCC
>DAOOVZ010000181.1:0-5813 GCA_035370665.1 Candidatus Hydrogenedens sp. | reverse complement strand
CAAATCCCCCTTCTTCATTTTGGGCGTAAGAATACAACCTCATTGTTCCAAAGAAACCGCAAGAGATTTTCTTTGCGATATCTGATGCCTTTTCAAAATAAATATACCCATTTTTATCAGATAAGGCTACCTTAACCATCTCATTATATTCAGGACAGATAGGTGGGAATGCAAGATATATTTTGACAAAAAGTAGAAATACAACTGTTATTAGTAAGATTGTAATGAATAAAACAAATACACTTCTTAAAGACCTCAACCCTTTCCTCTTTCGCTGCAACATAAAAAATTTACCTTACATATTGAAACTTCTAAAAATTAAATTATTTGTATTAATTATAGAACTTATAGAAATAAAATGAGATATTGCGAGCATAAAAATATCAATTTAATTCTTCGTAATAATTTATGACAAAAAGAGAATGATAATATAAAGAGGACTTATCTTTTTAAAACTATGTCCAATGTTTATTTCAGATGGTAATATAACACCTCGAGACTGTCTAAAATGTATTATTGTATGTAATATCGTTGCAAACACTGTGTTTACAGTTCTTACTATAAAAACACTCTTCCCGAAAGGAATTTTTAAATTTTAAAACTGATATTTAAAAAGTTTTCTACTATAACTAAATCATGTTCATCTGGCAAAAATTTTTACTATACAGCCCACAAAGAATCACCAAAACCGCTACAATTTTTGTATATTGTCTGTATTCTCTCTATTTCTTTTCAATCTTATTCTCAATTAAACATGATATAAAACGCAGACAGGAATGTCTTTTCTACAGCAGATAAAACAAATATTGTGTTTCTCTTTTTACAAACTTTGGTCTTTTTGTGCACCATTGGCTATAAATTCTTTAATTTAAAGCGGGACATTTTCAGATGTTTCCATTAATGTTTATAAATCATCTAATAAACGAACATATCTGAAATTGTCTACATTAATATGTCCCCAGGCATCCATACTGTCATCTATTATCTCAATCTCTGCATCTTTCCCTTTATATTCTGAGACTACCCATATTACAGGTCGCATATCCTCATGACTCTCAGTATTCCTTGCTGTCTTTACGACTTTTCCGTCCACATAAAGCCGAACCTCCAATCCTGAGCCTTTTCCTCCTCCCAAAAGAAACCATATAGCATATCCGCGTATTTTGAATGGTTCTGAACGCAAGGTGCCAAATGCCACATCCTTTCTAACTCCGCCTGGCTCCTCTCTAGACTTTCCCTGGTATAGTTCATAAGTTCCTATCCAATATTTCCCCTGATGATTGGAATGTTTACCATATTCCCTCGCAGCAGGATTATCTCCCAGAGTGGGTTGTCTATCAAACGCTGAACCTTCTCCCTTCCAATGACTGAGGTCTCCTAATTCAAAATCACTATTAGAGAATAACAACATATTATCTGGTGTCATATATCCACAAAAATCATCAGCATTAATACACCCCCATGCACCCTTTTCTTTATCAATGATAGAAATTGTAGAACTCATTCCTATAAATTCTTTTACATCCCAGAATTCTCTTCTCATAAGTGCATGATTTAGTCCAGAGGCTTCACGAACTACTTCTCCATTCACAATCAGTCTTACTGCTGTGGTATTTTTCGTTCCACCTCCTACCAGAAACCCTATATATGGCGTTTTAATGGTAAAACTTTGTGATATAAGTTCACCCGTAGTAGTATTCTTTTGTGCATTACCGGCTTTTTGACCCGGCAAACCTTGATAATTTTCATAAGTCCCAATCCACCAGGTTCCTTGTGGCAATGCTGAACTTGGAGCTTCTCTTGCAAGAACATTATCACCATAAGTAGGTTGATTTAAAAATGCCTTGCCAAAAGGTCGCCAATTATCCAGATTGCCTTGTTCAAAATCACTATTTGGGAAAAGCAATTCTGCCTTTTTAGAAAATTTGGGAATCCCTGCTGGTTGAGAATATAAAAGAGAAGTAAATAAAAATATAAATAAAAAAAAGATGACTATCCCTACTTTGCTGTTTTCCATTTTCACTTCCTTAATAACATTTTTCTTCTAATTATAAACAATTTTGCTATGATAACTTCACCTATGCCTGAACATAATTTCAAATAAAAACACTATTAAAACTGTCACCATGCCAAAATATTGACAATTTTAAATTTATGATTAAAATATGTATACTAATACTATATAAAGTTTTATAATTAATATAACAAATTCCATTAAGGGGAGAACGAGGTGGAAGATAAAGATTTTTCGCAAAAATTTCCCTACGAAAAAGGGTTATACACTTACATTGCGGAAATTTCTAAGATTCCGCTTCTTAGCAATGAAGAAGAAAGGAAATTGGCTTTTCGTATTCTTAAAGGAGATTATGCAGCAAGAAGAAAATTGATATTATCTAACTTGCGTTTAGTGGTAAGTATTGCTAAAAAGTATGTGCATAAAAATATATCTCTCCGTGATTTGATAGCAGAGGGCAATATTGGATTGATGAGGGCAGTTGAGACTTTTGACCCAACGAAAGGAACTAAATTTTCTACTTATGCTACCTTCTGGATTCGACAGGCTATTGTCCGCACTTTACCCAATCAGGACAAAACAATTACTATTCCAGTATATTTAGTAGAATCCATTTCTCAATATCGCAAAGTATTAGAAGACCACTATACAAAGACAGGGCAGGAACCATCTTGTGAGGAGGTAGCAAAAATTTTAGGAATAACTATGGAAGAAGCGGAGTGTATTCAAGCAAATTTCTCTTATATAATGTCATCCGAATTTAAACAAATCATAGATGAAAATGAGAACTCAAAAATAATTAGAAAAGTTCAACCCGCGCTTATGACAAAAAGTTGTGCTGAAAGTATTGAAAAAGAAGATAAACTACAATTCCTGACTAAACTTCTACCAGAGACAGAAGCCCAGGTTATCCGTTATCGCTATGGACTTGTTGATAAGAAACCTTATACTTTACTTGAAACAAGTGAAAAGTTAGGTATCACTCGTGAACGAGTCCGACAACTTGAACGGATTGCTCTAAAGTTTTTACAAAAATATGCCAGGCAACATAGAGACCTTTTCTAATCTTACCAATTACAAAAAAAGAAAGAAGAGAAAAATGGATTTAAAAAGCATTATTCGAAATGTGCCTGATTTTCCAAAACCAGGAGTGCAATTTAAAGATATTACAACCCTCCTTCTGAATCCTGAAGCCTTTCAATTCACTGTTAATTCCTTTGTGGAACATTATAAGTCAATGGACATTGATGCAATTGTATCAGTTGAATCACGTGGATTTGTCTTCGGTTCTGCTATCGCTTATCTTTTGAAATGTCCCTTAATATTGGTAAGAAAAAAAGGAAAACTTCCATACGAGAAAATTTCTGAAAGTTTTGCTCTAGAATATGGTTGGGACACGATAGAGATGCACAAAGACGCATTGAAAGAAGGGCAACATATTATTATTATTGATGACCTGCTTGCTACCGGAGGCACTGTTTCTGCTGTTAAAAAACTGGTAGAAAAACTAAATGCTATTCCTATGGAGGCAGGTTTTGTTATTGAACTCCCTACCTTAAAGGGCAGAGAATTCCTTGCCCCAATTCCTGTATTTTCATTAGTCCAATTTGAAGACGCATAAGACTACTTCCAAAAAGTAAATTCTTATACATGTAAATTTGTTATAATTACTTTCCCAATATTATTCTTCCTTTCCATAAATACTAAATAAATATATAGGAGTATTTTGTATGTCAGAATCCCAAAACTTTTTACCCGGAACAGAAATAGAGATAGTAAATCCAAACATCGAGTTAGGCAAGATAAAACATATTCTTTTTGATTTTGATGGAACAATTAGTCTGCTTCGTGAAGGCTGGCAAAATATTATGGGACCTATGTGTGTGGAGATGATCTGCGGAGACCATGAACCGACCCCTGAAATTGAAAAAGAAGTTGCAGAGATGATTGAAGAAACAACAGGTATTCAAACTATTTTCCAAATGCAAAGGCTAGTGGAAATGATTCGGGCACATCGTTTGGTACCTGAAGATAAAATTTTAGACGAGTGGGGATACAAAGCGATATACAATGAACGATTGCTTATTCCTGTCCGTGAACGAATAAGAAAATTGCATAACGGCGAATTAACATTAGAACAGGTGACTGTCCGCAATGTGTTCCCTTTTTTGGAAGAATTAAAGAAGAGAGGCATGATAATGTATGTATTCAGTGGAACAGATAGAGAAGATGTGCGATATGAAGCCACTGTGTTGGGAGTAGATAAATATTTTGAAGAGATTTGGGGTGCAATTCCAAGTATAGAAGAATATTCAAAAGAAAAGGTTATTCGTGAGATAATATCCACACACAATCTTCATGGACCAGAGGTCATGGCTGTGGGAGATGGACCTGTAGAACTCCGCAATGTGAAGGAACAAGGTGGCATCGCCTTAGGTGTGGCTTCCGATGAAAATAAAGGTTGTGGCTGGGACCTACATAAAAGGAATAGATTGCTCCTTGCCGGTGCAGATATTCTTATCCCTGATTATAATGAATACAATAAACTTGTCGAATTCCTTTTTTGCAAATAATTCCCCCCCAAAAATGCTAATATTCTATTACTCGTAATAAAATATAGGGAATATCATGCATGGTCGTATGGTAATATTTTTCACAAAATACAAAATTGCTAACATATCATTTCCAATAATGTTATATTAAACTACACATCACAATATATTCTGAAAAAACAGCCCCTACAAACTCCCCCTTAATATGACCTATCCCGAGAAAAACAAAAAATGTATTACAAACATATTTACTTATAAAACAAAATAAATGTTTTATTACCTATTTCAATGTCTAAAAACTCTTCGTTATTTTTTGGCAAGAAGGATGTAAAACATCTAAATTTATTATTTATAACTTATTATCGCTTTGCATCATAAATAACCTTTTTTATCGCATCTACGGTATATTGTATGTTTTCTTCTGTTAATGTTGGATACAGAGGCAGTGATAAAATTTCATTGGATATTTGAGTTGCTTCAGGACAATCTTCAGGTTTTACCCCACATACTTGTTGTATATATGGTTGTAAATGAACCCCATAAAAATGAACCCCTGTGCCAATATTCTCCTGACGCAGCATAAAAGCAATTTCATCTCTCGTTTTCTTCACTTTTTTAGAGTTAATCCGTATGATATATAAGTGCCAGGCAGGTTGCACATAATCCTTTACATTAGGGAGAATAATCTCATCAATCTCGGATAGCAAACAGGAATATCGTGTAGCCAATCTCACACGAGAGTCATTGAAACTTGACAATTTCTTTGCCTGTTCAACTCCAATACTTGCAGAAATATTACTCATACTATACTTAAATCCTGCAGTTATTAATTCCTGTGGTCGGTAAGTAGCACTTCTACCATATCTGTCCCATGCGGTATCTTTAAGTCCATTTGTTGCAAGTATGCGGAGATACTTTGCCTTGTCTGAGTCAGAAAGGGTAATCATTCCACCTTCAATAGTTGTAATATTTTTTGTTGCATAGAAACTGAAACAGGTGCGTTCTGCAATAGAGCCTATCCGTTGAGAACGATATAATGCTCCTAACGCATGTGCCGCATCTTCAATCAGATGGAGATGATATTTTTCTGCTATCTCTTTTATCTCGTTCAATTCACATGGATGCCCTGCAAGGTCCACAGGAATAATTGCCTTTGTCCTTTCCGTTATTTTTTCATTAATAAGTTGTGGGTCAATGTTAAAAGTTATTGGGTCTACATCAACAAACACAGGCTTAATCCCTGAATG
>DAOOVZ010000180.1:0-5821 GCA_035370665.1 Candidatus Hydrogenedens sp. | reverse complement strand
TGTCCAGAGTCCTTTATAATAAGTTCTGATGAATTTGTTCAAATAGATAGGTATAATAATATAGGTTTCTTAACCAAGGATATACAAAAAATGTTTTTATGTGATAAGTTTTTCATTCTATTATCAAAATTAAAGTGAGGAAACCTCTTATGAAAATCGCAGTTCGAGATGAAATTTTGCTTCAGGCTTTCCCATGTATTGAAGAGGGATTGAACTACTTGAATTTGAACTATTTTGAATTGCATCTTGATAATGCTTTCCAGACATATAACCTGAATTCAGGCACAAAAGTCTCTTTGAATTCCGATGAACAGTTATCTGTCTTTAAGGAAGGTCTGCAGGAGAGAGATTATCATCTATCAGCGTTACTAACAGATTTTGATATAAGTATGTATCCCATTGAACAGACAGTTGCATGGTTTAAACAAGCAATAAACATCGCTAATGAACTACAAACAAAGGTAATCCGCGTAGACTCTATATTACAGCAAGAACACCTATACACATTTGGTAAAAAGGTAGAATTGTATTATGAGGTTTTCTCTGAGATATTTGCCGAGGAAAGAGGAACCACTATTGAGTTTGGACTTGAAAATCATGGTAAGGAGGGAAACAATCCTATTTTTCTGCTATCTGTTGTCAATACTATTAATGACCCAAGATTTGGTCTGACATTGGACTTTGGAAACTTTTACTGGCGGGGTTATCCCTTATCCGAAACAGAGGCTATCTTAAAACTACTTGCCCCTTACGCTAAATATATACACATAAAAAACATTGCATATCCAGAACCGGTGCAAGAAGTATACCGTGAAGCAGGATGGGAGTATGAAACCTATGTTTGCCCTGTTTATAAGGGGGATATTAATATTGAAGTCATACTTGCTGAATTAAAAAAATGTTCCTACAAAGGTGCTATATGTATTGAAGATGAATCATTGCACTTATTTTCTGACCCCAACGAGAAAAAAGAAGTCCTGAAGCAGGATATTGAATTCATAAACGAAATTACAAACGATATACAATTTGACAATTAAAAATTATTATCTTTTACTCAATACCTGCCTAAAAAGGAACACAATATGTGGAAGAAAATTTGCCTTTTAATCTTTTGTGCCTATTTCGTTTGCTATTTTGCAATGGCACAAACCATGCCCTCCTCTGAGGAACTATCCAGAGCCAGTTCTTGTTTTGAGCGGTGGTTCGGAGAAAGTATTACCAACAATACGGATTTATTCCCCGGTTCATTAACAATTGGCAACATTCCTGTATCTCAAAATCCAGAAAAATGGAAGCGTGAAATTACCACAAAAGAGAGTAAGAACACCAAATCTTCTGTTCTGAAACTAACAGACACAGAAACAGGAATTTCAATCCGCTATGACGCTACTTTATATCTTGATTTCCCTGTAATAGAATGGACAGCCCATTATCATAATATTAGTGATAAAAATACACCTATACTCCAGGACCTGAAAAGTATTGATACCATTTTCCCTGAATTTAAAAGTCAGAAAGCAGTATTACATAGGAACAAAGGTGATAATTGTGTTCCAGATAGTTATGCTCCAATCACTGAGCCAATGAATCCCAATTCAAAAATTACACTTGCAAACACAGGTGGACGACCCACACAAACAACTTTCCCTTATTTCAATTTTGAGCGAGATAATGCAGGTCTAATCTTTGCAATTAGTTGGAATGGACAGTGGGCATGTCAGTTTAGTCGTGATGCTGATGGAAATCTCCACATACAGGGGGGACAGGAACTCACACATTTTGTATTATACCCAGGCGAAGAGGTAAGAGGACCCAGGGTAGTGCTTCTATTCTACACAGGCGACAAACAACATGGTCAAAATCTCTGGCGACAATGGATGATTGCATATAATTTACCACATCCTTACGGTGCACCTCCAAAAGTCCCTATGCTGTTCGGTTGTAGTTCACATCAATACGGCGAAATGGTTAATGCAAATACAGATACGCAAAAGATGTTTATTGAGAAATATATCCAGCGTGGTTTCCATCTGGATTACTGGTGGATGGATGCAGGCTGGTATCCCTGTGATGGACAATGGCCTAAGACAGGAACCTGGGAAGTGGATGAAACTCGTTTTCCCGGCGGATTTAAACCTATTTCTGATTTTGCACACAGTAAGAATATAAAAATACTTGTATGGTTTGAACCTGAACGCGTGCATGCTGGCACCTGGCTGGCTGAAAATCATCCTGAATGGATTTTAGGCGGAAAGGATGGAGGTCTACTAAATTTAGGCAATCCTGAAGTCCGTCAATGGCTTACTGACCATATTGATACCTTGTTGACGCGTGAAGGAATAGACCTGTATCGCCAGGATTTCAATATGGACCCATTGGATTATTGGAGGAAAAATGACGCACCTGACAGACAGGGAATAACAGAGATACGACATATTGAGGGTTATTATGCTTATTGGGATGAACTACTTCGCAGACACCCAAACATGTTAATTGATTCCTGTGCCAGTGGCGGTAGAAGAAATGACCTTGAAACATTACAACGAGCCGTGCCTCTGCTACGGAGCGACTATATCATGGAACCCATTGGAAACCAGTGTCATACCTGGGCACTTTCAGACTGGTTCCCATTCTTTGGCACTGGCTCTTCAAAAACATCTGACTATGAAATTATGAGTGTCCTTTCGCCAAGTTTTACTGCTTGCTTTGACCAAAGGCAGGATGATATTGATTGGCAAAGAATACAAGAATTAGTAGAGCAACGAAACATATACGGCGACTGCTATTACGGCGATTACTATCCGCTCACTCCATACTCACTTGATAAAAATGTATGGATAGCATGGCAATTCAACTTACAAAGCAAAGGGAAAGGTGTTGTGCAGGCATTCCGTCGTGAAGAGTCAGAGGTAGACAATATGCAATTACCTCTACATGGATTAGACATAAACACAACATATCAAATCACTCCACTTCGAAAAGGAATGAGCACAACTGAATTGTCAGGAAAAGATTTGATGGAAAAGGGTATTCCACTAACCATTGCAGAAAAGCCTTCTGCCTTATTTGTCATGTATGAAAAAAGAAATAAACAATAACAACTAAATAATTCTTATATTCTTAGATGAGTAGGTTAATGCTTCAAACATTATCTATAAATAAGATTTGTCTTATTCTTCTTATCATTCCATTCCCCAGTGCTTTTGCTGAAGACAAATCACTTGATTTCAAAATCGAAACGCAATGTGCTTTTAATTACGATGGTGACGATTTCTGCTGGTTTCACCCACGAGTTGCCACAATACCTATCATTCAAAACAATGGCTATCCGCGTATTCTTATGACTCTGCAAAAACACTTAAAGGTGTCTGATTATTATTCCGGCTTATTTACCGCATATACAGATGACGGTGGAAAAACATGGACAGCACCTCAACCGGTGCCTGAATTGGATTGGGTAAAAGAAGAAGATGGACTTATGGCAAGCGTTTGTGATGTTACCCCGGGCTGGCATTCATCAACTAAAAAATACATCGCTATTGGAGTGCGTGTTCGCTATGATAGTCAGGGGAATCAAATTCGAGACCGTGCCCGTCGTGTAGATGGTGCTTATGCTGTGTTTGACCCAATAGAAAATCACTGGACAAAATGGCAAACGCTGGAATTAGGTGGGGAACTTTCAAATACCTTTTCTATTATGCCCGGATGCACCCAGTGGATAGTTGAGCCAGATGACACAATACTTCTACCCATCTACTTCGCCAATACAAAAGATGACAATAGTAAAAATTATTCTGCAACTGTTGTCCGTTTCAAATTCGATGGTCAAAAACTTATCTACATAACTAACGGGAATATCCTTACTCATAGCGTTCCGAGAGGACTATGCGAACCCTCTATAACAAAATACATAGATACCTATTACTTAACTTTAAGGAATGATGAAAAGGGTTATGTGACATTCAGCAAAGATGGATTACATTTTGAACCTATTAAACCATGGTTATTTGATGACGGCACAGAGTTAGGGAGTTATAATACCCAACAACACTGGGCTTCACATCATGACGGCTTGTTCCTGGTTTATACTCGCAAAGGTGCTAATAATGACCATATAATACGCCATCGTGCACCATTGTTTATTGCACAGGTGAATCCCGACCCTAAAAAACTCTGCGTTATTCGCAATACCGAAAAAATTGTACTCCCCGAACGAGGTGCAGAAATGGGCAATTTTGGAGTCTTCCCTGTCTCTCCGAATGAAACCTGGGTAACCGTTGGTGAAGGTATGTTTAACAATGTTCGTGAAAGCGGTGCTCAAGGCTGTGTCCTTATCGGCAAAATACTCTGGTCAATCCCCAACCAACAAGTAATCTCTACTTTTCCTCCTTTTCCAAAATAGTAACCAATTTGAGATAAGACATTTTATAATTCATATACTCTTGTCCGCTAAAAGTATTAGAGGAATTTTTAAGACATTTAGATAGACGAAACAATATCTTTTCTCTTTTAAAGGTAGATAGAAATTTAACCTATCTTCTTTTTTATATCAGAAATAGCAGTGATGTTTTTGCTATTTTACTTTGCCAGACAAGCATGTCTTAGATACAAAAAAAATTCCCTGAACAGAAGTTGTGTCCTTTGCAGTAAAAAAATAACTCTAACTTTGCCATGTTAATCTTGAATAAAAAGTATCTATCTCATTGACCTGTTGTTCTGTAATGTTTATAATAACTGCGAAATTAAGAGCAGAAAAATAAATTAGCAGTAAGAAACATGTTTTAATTAAGTAACAAATTAATCAATATTAATCAGACATTGATAAGAATGAGTATGCAAGAAGTATTAAAGTCACATTCACATAAGCAGTTTTGGTCGGAGATATTACCGCAGGTGGAACGACCTTCACGGTATCTGGGGACAGAATGGAATGCTGTTCATAAGGATTTGAATGATATTAAATTGCGAATCGCTTTAGCCTTTCCTGACCTGTATGAACTTGGATTGGGAAATTTAGGTCTACAAATTTTATATTCACTACTGAATAAGCAACCACATATCTGGGCAGAACGAGTATATGCACCTGCTCCTGATTTGGAACAGGTTCTGCGTAAGGAGAATTGTCCCCTATTTCTATGGGAATCCAAAGACTCGGTAAGGCAATGTGATTTGCTCGGATTTACGCTACAATCCGAATTAACTTATACCACTGTGTTGAACATTCTGGATTTATCACATATTCCAATTTACGCTAAGGAGCGGACAAGTTATGACCCTCTAATTTGTGCAGGTGGTCCTTGCTGTTTCAATCCTGAACCTATGTCCCCTTTTATAGACTTTTTCGTGATTGGCGAAGGAGAAGAGGTAATTTTGCAAATTGCAGATTTGCTTATAAAGAATAAAGATTTAACGAGGGAAAAGAAGTTAGAATTACTATCAAATATAGAAGGTATTTATGTCCCTGAAGTTTTTAATGCCGTATCTCATTCTTTTCCGCCACAAAAAAAAATACATCGTGCTATTGTTAAAAAACTGTCCGTCGAGAATTACATAGATAAGTATATCGTTCCTTTTACACCGTTGGTTCATGAGGGCTTATCAATAGAAATTATGCGAGGTTGCACCCGGGGTTGCAGGTTTTGTTTTGCAGGGTGCACATTCCGTCCTGTGCGAGAACGGACACCCGAAGAGGTGGAAACCATAATCACATCACTGTTGCCAAACACAGGTCTGGAAACGGTTACGCTGGTCTCTCTTTCTACCTGCGATTATTCGCAAATCCAGCAGTTGCTAAACCAGACTCGACAGATAACCCAACCAA
>DAOOVZ010000179.1:0-5837 GCA_035370665.1 Candidatus Hydrogenedens sp. | reverse complement strand
TACACTATCTGGTCGTGCAACATATATAAATTCAAAAATACATTGTTTTGGAGTAACTTTTTTAAATGGAAATATGCTGTGTAACTCATTGCCCTTGATGTGAACTACTTCGCCTGGTTCTACTTCACGAAGCCACTTTGCACCGACAAGGTCTAAGGCACATGTCTCACTTGCAAACACATACCCCCTACCTTTTTTACCTATCCATAAAGGACGAAAACCAAACGGGTCACGGGCTGCAATCATTTCGTTCTGGTTCATTACCAGAAGGCAAAAAGCACCTTCTACTTGCTTAAGTGCGTCAATGACTGAATCTATAAATGTCTTTTTATTGGAGTGAGCGATTAAATGGATAATGACCTCTGTATCTGATGATGATTGGAATATGGCTCCTTTGAGTTCCAATTCATAGCGGAGATAAGCACCGTTTACTAAATTCCCATTATGGCATATTGCGATTGAGCCGTTAATATAATTGACTAAAAGAGGTTGAACATTCCTTAAATTACTTGAGCCAAATGTAGAATATCGCACATGTCCTATGCCCATAGAACCTTGAATACGCGCAAGTTTATGCTGTGGAAAAACATCGTTTACGAGTCCGACCCCACGATGTGCAGTTAATACTGTGTTATCAGAACAGACAATACCTGCCCCTTCCTGTCCACGATGTTGTAGAGCATATAAACCCAAATATATCCAATTCGGAGCCGATTTATGATTATAAATACCAAAAATACCACATTCATCATGAATTTTATCTGTGTCCAACATATCTTTAATATTTTCCCGCTTCGTTAAGTTGTTTTTATATTATATTAGATTTATAGGAGAGTTTTTCCTGTCAATCGAGTAAATGCTTCAAGATATTTTTCGCGTGTCTTTTCCACGATATCAGGAGGTAGAGGTGGTGGAGGTGAATTCTTATCCCACTTCACCGATTCGAGATAATCTCGAATAAACTGTTTATCGAAACTGGGTTGATTTTTCCCGGGTGAATACTGGTCAGCAGGCCAGAATCTTGACGAGTCAGGCGTTAATATCTCATCTGCCAATACTAATTCGCCGTCAAGTAATCCAAACTCAAATTTGGTATCACATAAAATAATCCCTCTGGTAAGGGCATATTCCTGTGCTCTTTTATAAATCTCAATAGCCACACTTGCTGCTTTTTGATTTAATTCTCTACCTATAATTTTTCCTGCATCCCCAGGTGAGATATTAATATCATGCCCTTCCTCTGCTTTTGTCGAAGGTGTATAAATAGGTTCAGGCAATTTACTTGCTTCTATCAGTCCAGCAGGCAAGGGAATACCGCAGACAGTCCCTTTATCCTTATACTCTTTCCAGCCACTTCCTGCAAGGTATCCACGCACAACAAACTCGATAGGTAACATCTCACATTTTTGGACATACATGGAACGGTCTTTAAACATTTCGGGCTGCCTCTGAAACTCTTCTGGAAAATCTTCTAATTGTGCTGAGATTAGATGATTTGGGACAATATCTTTCATCAGTTCAAACCAGAACAGGGATAACTGAGTTAAAATCTTTCCCTTATCTGGAATACCAGTTGGATTTACCCAGTCAAATGCAGATATTCTGTCTGTTGCCACAAGGAAAAGTTTATCGCCTAAATCATAAATATCTCTAACTTTTCCTTGTCTTGTTGGTCTTTTCCCATTGAGATTTGTTTCAATTAATGCTTTCATTCGACCTCTATCTATCTTATTAAAAAAAATTGTTTAAAAAAGGTTTATTTATTTCTAAAACTTCATTTAATAATTTTTTACATCCGGAAGCATCAGGCATTAGAGGATGACTCAGCATCGCCTGAAATGCCAATTCTTTATCTCCATTTACAGCTGCATGAACGGTCAAAGTCTCGTATGCCTTGATTAATTGCATAAGCCCGCGTATAGAATGTTCAGGTGGTAGCTGAGGGATAGCATGTGCTCCATACTTATCTATAATAGCGGAAACTTCTACTGAAATATCATCATCAAAAGTCGGGATAGCACCATTATTTTTACAACAAACGATTTGTCTCGACTTCTTGTTATTTTCGATGGCATCAATGACCATCAAGGCAGCAGTAGAATAATGAGCACCACCGCGTTTGCTCAATTCTTCCGGCTTCTCTCTCAATTTCGGATTGGAATATTTCTCAAACAATATTCGCTCAATTTCGAGGACTTCTTCTCCTCTGGTTTTTTCTTTCTTCTTTAACTGGTTCAATACCGACTCTATCGAATAGTAATATTGGAGATAATAGTTACAGAACATATTAAGGCTTTTCATTGCCTCTAACATATTATTTCTGGTAGTCTCATCTTCCCACTCTTCGTCTGCATGCTCCCAGAATTTTTGTAGCACTTCTCTGGTTATGTCATTTCCACGCACCTTAAATTTTCTTACCCAGGACAGATGGTTAAGACCTACATAATCTAATTCAACCTCCTCTGGTGTGCCTCCGAAAAATTTAATTAACTGCATAATAATACCGATAGGCACATTACATAAACCAATTGTTCGTATCTTACTATATTTTATAACTGCTTCCGTATTAATCCCTGCTGGATTGGTAAAATTTATTAGAAAGGCATCAGGACATATCTGTTCCATCGTTCTGGCTATATCAAGAATCACAGGAATTGTCCTCAATGCACATGCAAATCCACCTATTCCAGTTGTTTCCTGACCAAGAATTCCATATTTCAATCCCAATTTTTCATCATTAATTCGAGATTGCATCTGACCCACGCGTATCTGTGTCAGAACATATCGAGCATTAGACAGTGCCTCATTCACATCGGTTGTTTTGTAAATTTTGCATTTAGAACCATAGCGTTGAGCAAGCCGTTCAGAAAAAGAATGATTAATATCTAATCTCTGAGGATTTTGGTCCATCAGCCATATTTCTTCAAACAAAAAATTTTCTGATTGTGCAAAAATTCCGTCCACAAGTTCTGGAGTATATGAACTTCCACCACCAATTACTGCTAACTTCATTTTTCTACTCCTTATACTATTAAGATAGTGATTTTTTTATGCCCAATTATACCTTTTCAGTAAAATATGGAATATAATATCGAATATAACAATTCGGTTTAAAATATGGCACTGAACAAACATTTTATAAACATGAGAATATAAAGACAGAATGGACAATTTGTATTTAATCTTTACCCTACAATGGGAGCCCTCTGATATTTTAAGTATACTTTTGTTGGGCTTACTATTCTTCTGGGGCTTGTTCTTACTATACCAGAAGTGGATAAAACAATATAACTATCCTCTCTGGTTAGATATACTATCACTGATAATTATGTTTGCTATTTTAGGTATTGAACTTGTCCAGTTAAAGGAATGGTTAAAAAATTATTTACTTTTCTATATCTTGTCTTCTCTGGGATTATTTGTTGCTGCTACTGCCTTATATGCTCAAAGTTTTATCTCCTTGATTACAACAATTATTTTAAGTTTTCTCCAACCCGGTGAAGAATCTGCACCAGATATTCCAAGGTTTGGACCTGCTGAAATATTGGAGCGACAGAAAGATTTTACAGGTGCCCTGAACGAGTATTTTGTCCTTGCAAGGATTTACCCATACAATCCATCGGTTCATTTAAGAATTGCGAATATATACCTTAAAATGAACCATCCGCAGGACGCCATGAATTGGCTTAAAAAATCATTACAATATTTAAAGAAAGATGAGGATATATATCTAATTGTTGCCCGATATTGCGATATTGCACATAAAATAGGCGATATAGATTCTGAATCAGATATATTGGATTTTTACCTTTCACAATATCCCGAATCTACTCACGCCAAATCTATTTCAGAACGAAAGAAGAAATTAAACCAAATTACTACTAAAGAAAAAAATTCACTACTAATTCCAATGGATAAAGAGCCAATTAATGATATTCATTATGAAGAAGATGAATCAGATACAAAAAAATGCTCCATAAAATTGGAAAAGGAAGAAGAACAGAAACAGGATAAAAAGAAAAATGGAAATTCTAAAGATAAAAATACATCAATCTCCGAGTTAGAAGCCCTATAACCTTAATAACCCTAAACATTATCGCTACCAAAATTATCTAACATAACAATTAGTTGCCTTTAAATATATCTATAACTCCTTAACTCCTTCTTCTTTTGGTCTTGTCGCAATGGTTACGCCTGGATAACCCAATTCCAGTGCAAGGTCAAAAACCTTTACCGTAGCACGAAAAGGTGCATCAGAATCAGATTCTAATATCAATAAAGGAGGTGGATTGTTTGCTTTTAACTCTCTCAGACGATTTTCTAATTCTTCAATAGTCACTGATTTGGAATTACTGCTATCCTTTTCCAATAAAAATAAATTTCCTTTTGCGTCAACAATAATCCGACAGGTGTTGACCTCTTCAACAGGTTCACTCATATTGGCTTCAGGAAGTTGTAAGGACAGTCCAAGATGTGGATTAAATGTTGTCGTGATTATTAAAAAAATTAGCAGAAGGAACATCACATCAATTAAAGAGGTAATGTTTATAAGAGGTGGATTTTTCCTTGCTGGTTTTCCAAAAGGTCCTTCACGCATGATATAATTAATGCCTTTTTATGATTAATTAATATAGCAATTATTCCGTAATAAAATCAATAATATATATTTATCTGGGAAAATAAAATATTTTTTATAAAATTTTGGTAAAAAAATAAAAAATATGGTAAACTTAATATGGTAAACTTAATGTAGATTAAATAAAATAAAACTTTTGTCCAAAAAGAGTATGCCATGAAAAATGTTAGAGTATGTGTAGCAGATGACAACAAAGACGAGGTAACAATACTTTGTGAAAGTTTGAAACTTAATAATTACGAGGCTATCCCTGCCTTTTCCGGGTCAGAAGCACTTGAATTGTGTAAAAGCGGTAAGGTAGATTTGCTTCTGTTGGATATAGGCTTGCCGGATATTGACGGCATTGAAGTTTGTAAACGATTAAAAGCAGACCCAGAAACAAAAGACATACCTATAATATTTGTTACCGCAAAAGGCTCCGTAGAAGATGTTGCATTGGGTCACGAATTAGGTGCCGTGGACTACATTGCCAAACCTTATAATTTGCCTATGGTAATGGTAGCAGTTGAAATGGCATTGAAAACGATGTATACCTCTGCCTATATTGATAGTCCAATAGAGTTCTGGGATGACCCTGTTTATACTGACCCATTAACAGGACTGAAAAATTATCGTTATCTTATGGAACGACTAGAAGAAGAGATTATAAGAACAGATAGATACAAAATACCATTAAGTTGCATAGCCCTCGACTTTGTAGATTATGGCACAGATGAAGAGGAAGTGGGCAAAACAGATGTCACAGAGGACGACGAATTTCTTATGGATGTGGCTTTAACTATAAAACAAAATTCAAGGTCCTGTGATATTCTAACAAGATATGAATCTTCAAAATTTGTAATTGTCCTGCCTAATCAAGGACTTGAAAACGCAGTAAGATATGCCCAAAAAATTTTAACTGAAATAGAAACAAATTGCTGGGAAGAAGATAAAAAGAATCCTTTGCCAAAATTCGGTATTGCTAGTTGTAATGAAAAAGATGTTGATTCTGGTGAAGAGTTTTTGGGAATAGCCATGCAAAACCTATTAAAAGCCTACACACATACAGAAGCAAATATTGTAGGCAAAGACCTCTCTCTCAAAAAAGAAATCTATATATAAAGACTAAAGACCTTTTTTATCAAATTGTTTTTATAGTAGTGTAATTCTAATCTGCAAAGCCCATAATTAGAACGCTTTCCCATGGGATAGGTTTTCCAGA